>CAHJWT010000192.1 GCA_903643075.1 Sphingomonadaceae bacterium
CCGTCGTCCTCGACGATCAGGCGGAACTCGCCGTTGGTCCGCGCGAGGTCGATGCGGATCTCGCCCGCGGCCCCGCTCGGATAGGCGTACTTGCACGCATTCGACACCAGTTCGTTGACGATCACGCCGAGCGACACCGCGCGGTCGGTCGCCAGCCGCAGCGGCTGCGCCGACAGTCGGAGCGGGCGCGGCGACTGCGGCGTCGACCACGTCCGTTCGAGCTCGGCGACGAGCGCGGCGAGATAGTCGTCCATCGCCACGCCCTCGACGTCGTCCGACGTGTAGAGCCGCTTGTGGACCTGGGCGATCGCGGTGATCCGCGCCTGAGTGTCGGCGAGCGCGGTCTTCGCCGCCGGATCGGTCAGCCCGCGCGACTGCATGTGGATGAACGCCGAGACCAGCTGGAGCGAGTTGGCGACGCGGTGGTTGACCTCGTGGAGGAGCGCCTCGAGCCGCGCGTTCGACGCGCGGAGCGCATCTTCGGCGCGCGCCTTCTCGGCGGTCAGCGCGACCTGGGTCAGCGCGGTCTTGAACGCATTCTCGAGGAGGTCGAAGAAATCCTCGCCGACCGTCTTGACGACATAGTCGATCGCCCCGGCCTTCAACGCCGCGACCGCGATGCGGCTCTCTTCCGATCCCGTCACGTAGACGATCGGCGGCACGGTCGGCAACGCGCGCAACGCCTCGAGGGTGCTCAGCCCGTCGAACCCGGGCATATAATGGTCGACCGCGATCAGGTCGAAGATCGTCGCCGTCGCGACCGCGACGCCGTCGGCGCCGTTGGTCACCGCGGTGACGTCGTAGCCGCGCCGGCCGAGCGCACGCGACACCAGCCGGCACAGACCGTCGTCGTCGTCGATGTAGAGGATGCGCGGCCGGTCGCTCACGCGCCGTCGCCGACCTCGGGAACCTGGATGACCGACAGGAACAGGCCGAGCTGCTGGATCGCCTTGGCGAAGCTCTCGTAGTTGACCGGCTTGGTAATGTAGACGTTGGCACCGAGGTCGTAGCACCGCTGGATCTCGACCTTGTCGTCGGTCGTCGTCAGGACGACGACGGGCGTCCGCTTCAGCTTGGCGTCGGCCTTGATCTTGGCGAGGATGTCGATCCCGCTCATGTCGGGCAGGTTGAGGTCGAGCAGGATCAGCGCCGGGCCGTTCTGCGCCGGACCGGCGGGGTCGTGGAACAGGTGATCGAGCGCGCTCGTCCCGTCGACGAAATGGCGGATGGCGTTGGCGATGCCGGCGCGGCGGATATTCTTCTCGATCAGCCGGGCATGGCCCTCGTCGTCCTCGACCATGATGATGTTGACGCTGTGCTCGCTCACCGGACGGCTCCCTCCCGCGCTTCGACCTCGAGCGTCTGCGGTAACGACAGCCGGAACGTCGCTCCCTCGCCGAGGCTGGAAATACAAGTAATTACGCCCCCGAGCCGATACGCCAAAGCACGGACGTGCGCCAGCCCAAGCCCTTCGCCCGGCTGGTCCTGGACGCCCGAGCGGCGGAACAACTCGAAGATGCGTTCGTGGTCACCCGGCGCGATGCCGCGGCCGTTGTCGACGACGTCGATGACCACCCGGCCGCCGTCGCGTCGCGCGGTGACGGCGACGCGGCCGGGAACGCCGGGCTTCAGGTACTTGACCGCGTTCTCGACGAGGTTCGACAGGATCTGCTCTAGCGCCAGCCGGTCGCTGACCAGCGGCGGGAAGGGCCCGCCGACGTCGATCGCGGTCCCAGTCTCGGCGATCCGGTGCGCGAAGCTGTCGCGGATCGCACCCGTCATCTCGCCGAGATCGATCTTCGCCGGCAACAGCGTCCGCCGCCCCTCGCGCGACAGCCGCAGAATCGAGTTGATCAGCCGGTCCATCTTGGCGGTCGAGGTGCGGATGAAGCCGATCGCCTCGGGCAGGTCGGTCTTGGCGTCGCGCGCTTCGCTCGTCATCAACGCCGGGGCCTCGGCGTCGACGCGGTCGATCAGCGTCGCCAGTGGTTCGATCGTCGTCTCGAGCTCGGCGGTGAAGCCCATGACGTTGACCAGCGGCGAGCGCAGGTCGTGGCTGACGATGTAGGCGAAGCGCTGGATTTCCTCGTTCGCCCGGCTGAGTTCGGCAGTCCGCACCGCGACCGCGCCTTCTAGCCCGGTGTTGAGGTCCTTCAGCGCGTCCTGCGCGCGGTTGAGGTCGGCGGTGTAGCGCAGAATGACCCAGAATGCCGCGCCCATGATGATGATGATCAACAGTCCGACGACGCCGAGGACGGCATACAGTTGGAAGGAGGCGTTGTCCTGCGCCCCAGTCCGGCGACGGAAGAGCCGCTCCTCCTCGGCATACATCGCCTTGATCCGCGCGCGGACGCTCTGCATCGAGAAGTAGCTGGCGTCGGTCGAGAAATCCGCCATCGCCCGCAGCGCCGGGTTCGCGCTCTGCTCGCGGTCGATCGTCGTCTGGGCTGAATTGATCAGCGCCTGCGCGTCGGCGCGAAGGGCCGGCATCCGCACCTGCTGCAGTGCGTTGTCCTGCGTCAGGTACTGGATCACGTCGATCGTGTGGGGAATGTCGCGCATCCGTGCGTGGGCGTTGGTCAGGGCGTTCGGCCGGTGCCACAGGAGAAAGCCGCGCCGCGCCGTCTCGAGCTGTTCGGCGGCGATGGTGAGGTGATCGAGCTGGCGTTCGACCTCGAAGGTGTGGACGACCCACGCCGCGCGCAGCCGGTTGTTCTGCGCGGCGAAGACCGCGGCGATGCCGGCGACGACGAGCAGGAGGACGCCGAGCGCCATCGCCGCGAGGACGATCCGGGTGAAGGCGCGATTGGTGATGGTCACCGGGGTGCGATAGCGCGATTCTGCTGCCCGGCAAGCTCGGTGACGAACTGCCACGCGACGCGTCCCGAGCGGTGGCCGCGCCCCGCCGCCCACGCCAGCGCGTCGGCCTCGCCGAAGTCGAGTCCGTGCGCCGCGGCATAGCCCGCGCACATCGCGAGGTATGCCGCCTGGTCGGCGTTGTGGAAGCCGAGGCTGAGCCCGAAGCGGTCGGCGAGCGCGAGGCGATCGTCGAGGACGTCGCGCGCGTTGACCGCGCTCGCCGCCTCCGCATCGGCGTGCTCGCGCGCCACAAGATGCCGGCGGTTCGAGGTAACGATCAGGCGGACGTGGTCGGGCCGCGCCTCGATGCCGCCGTCGAGGACACTGCGCAGCGCCTTGTACTGGCGTTCGTCGGCCTCGAATGAGACGTCGTCGGCGTAGACGACGAAGCGACGCTGGACGTGGGCGAGGGTGCGGAACAGGTCGGGGAGGCGGTCGAGGTCGTCGCGCGCGACCTGGACCAGCGCGAGACCGCCCGCGCCGCCGTCGCCCTCGCTATCCGCCACGATCGCCGCGTGGATGCTGCGGACGAGGCTCGACTTGCCCATGCCGCGCGCGCCCCACAGCAGCACGTCGTGCGCGGCGGCTCCGCCGGCGTGACGGCGGAGGTTGGCGAGGAGGGCGCCCAGCTGTGCGTCGACCCCGACGAAGCGCGCGAGCGGCTGCGCCGGCGGCGGGGCGACGGCGCGGAGCAGGCCATGCTCGAAGACGAAGGCGTTCCCGACCGCCGGGTCGGCTGCGGGCGGCGGCGGCGGCGCGAGCCGGTCAAGCGCGGCGGCGATGCGGGCAAGGGGGTCGGTCATCGGCACCGCCTTACGTGATCCTCCCCGGCACGGGGAGGGGGACCGCGCGCTTCTTCAGCGCGTGGTGGAGGTGCGGCGGCCGATCGCTTCACCACGCCCATTTGCGCCCTGCGCCCCGTCGGCTATAGAGCCGCCGCACACCCTGTCACGGACCCCACCATGTTCGCATCCCCGGCCTATGCCCAGACGGCGGCGGCCCCCGCCGGCGGCGCCTATGCCGGCTTCATCCAGTTCGTGCCGATCGTCGCGATCTTCGTCATCTTCTACTTCCTGATGATCCGCCCGCAGCAGACCCGCGCCAAGGCCCACCGTGCGATGCTCGACGCGGTCAAGCGCGGCGACGAGGTCGTCACCGGCGGCGGGCTGATCGGCCGCGTGACCAAGGTCGCCGACACCGAGCTCGAGGTCGAGGTCGCGACGGGGGTCAAGCTCCGCGTCGTCAAGGGTACGCTCGCCGAGGTCCGCACGAAGACGCTGCCGCCCGCCGCCAACGACGCGAAGAGCTGAGGGGCCCGGTCCCATGCTCGGTTTCCCGCGCTGGAAGGTCTGGTCGATTCTCGTCACGCTGGTACTCGGCGTGCTCTTCGCCGTACCCAATTTCGTCCCGGCCACCGCCCTGAAGGCCCTGCCGTCGGCGGTGCCGCATTCGACGCTCAACCTCGGTCTCGATCTCCGCGGCGGCAGCTACATCCTGCTGGAAGCGGCGACCGCCGACATCCGCCGGCAGAAGCTCGACACGCTGGCCGAGCTCGCGCGGACCGAGCTCGCCGATGCCGACGGCGGCGGGGTCAAGTTCCGCGACCTTGGCGCATCGGCGACCGCGGTCAGCCTGACCGTGACCGATCCGACGCGTCTCGACCGCGCGGTCGAGACGCTGCGCAAGGTCACCCGGCCGGTCGGCAACCTGACCGGCCAGCGCGACGTCGACGTCGCCGTGGTCGACGGCAACCGCGTGACCCTGACCCCGACCGACGCCGGGATCGTCGCGGCGACCAACAGCGCGATGGAGCAGGAGGTCGAGGTCATCCGCCGCCGGATCGACGAGCT
>CAHJWT010000193.1 GCA_903643075.1 Sphingomonadaceae bacterium
GCCGGCGGCCACCGCGAGCGCCGCCCAGGTCCGCCGTGGGCTGTACGACGGCGGCGGCCGCTGGCGGCGCTACGCCAGCCAGCTCGCCCCGGTCCTGCCGTTGCTCGCGCCGTGGGTCGAGCGATACGGCTTCGCAGCCTGATTGCCGCCGTGGGACGCGCGCGCTAGGGCTGCGCGGTGCACCGGTGGGACAAGCGGCGATGTGGCGATGGGCGTGGCGGGCGGCGATCGGCCTCGCCGTGCTGAGCGGCCCCGCCACCGCCGCCGAGCTGACCCTCGAGCGCGTCTTCGCCTCGCCGTCGCTGTCGGGACCGACACCGCGGGCGCTCAAGCTGTCGCCCGACGGGCGGACGGCGACGCTGCTCAAGCCCCGCCCCGACGACCGCGACCGCTACGACCTATGGGCGGTCGACGTCGCCAGCGGACAGACCCGGATGCTGGTCGATTCGACGAAGGTCGGGACCGGCGCGGCGCTGTCGGAGACCGAGCGGATGAACCGCGAGCGCCAGCGCATCGCCAACGTCAAGGGCATCGCCAGCTATAGCTGGGCCCCCGATTCGACCGCCGTGCTCGTGCCGATCGACGGCGGCCTGTGGCTGGCGAAGGTCGACGGCAGCGTCCGCGCGCTGACCACGACGGCGACGACCGACGCGCAGCTGTCGCCGAAGGGCCGCTTCGCCAGCTTCGTCCGCGACCGCAACGCTTATGTCATCGACCTGACGACGGGCCGCGAGACGGCGCTGAGCCACGACGGGTCTGAGACGATCGGCTGGGGCGCGGCCGAGTTCATTGCGCAGGAGGAACTCCACCGCTTCGTCGGCACGTGGTGGTCGCCGACCGACGCGCGCGTCGCGGTCGAGCGCGTCGACGAGAGCGGCGTCCACGTCGTCCAGCGCGCCGCCATCGGCGCCGACGGAACGCGCGTCTACGCCCAGCGCTATCCCGCCGCGGGGACGCCGAACGCCGTCGTCGAGCTGTGGCTGATGGACCCCGACGGGTCGCACCGGGTCAGGGCCGACCTTGGACCTAACCCCGACATCTATCTCGCCCGCGTCGACTGGGCGGCCGACGGCAGCGCAGTCTACGTTCAGCGGTTGAGTCGCGACCAGAAGCGGCGCGACCTGCTCAAGGTCGATCCCGCGACCGGCGCGGCGACCACGGTCTATACCGAGACGGCGGCGACGTGGATCAACCTCGACGACGACTTCCGCGCCTTGGACGACGGGTCGGTCATCCTGGGATCGGAGCGGACCGGGTTCCACCATCTCTACCGCCTCGCCGACGGCAAGCTGACGCCGCTGACCGGCGGCGATTGGGTCGTCGCCGGTGTCGCCGGGATCGATCAGCGCAGCCACCGGCTGTTCTTCGCCGGCTTCGCCGACACCGTGCTCGAGAAGCATCTCTACGCGGTCGACTACCTCGCCCCATCGCCGCGTTGCGCGACCGATTCGACCGATCCCGCCAACTGCCTGCCGCCCGCACCCACCCGGCTGACCGAGCCCGGCGGCGATCACGCCGTCGTCATGGACAAGGGCGGCACCGCGGCGCTGATCACCCGGTCGACGCCGACCCAGCCGCCGCAGACGTGGCTCGCCGACGCGAGCGGCCAGCGCCTTGCCTGGATCGAAGAGAACCGCCTCGACGCCACGCACCCCTACGCGCCGTACCTCGCCGCCCACGTCGCACCGACCTTCGGGACGATCGCGGCGGCCGACGGCACGCCGCTCGACTACCGCCTGTTCGTCCCGCCGGGCCCGGGGCCGCACCCGGTCTATTTCACCGTCTACGGCGGCCCCGGCGCGCAGTCGGTCGCGCGGACGTGGGTGCCGCCGGCAATCGAGTTCCTTGTCCACCGCGGCTGGGCGGTATTCCAGATCGACAACCGCGGTGCGACCAACCGCGGCAAGGCGTTCGAGGACGTTCTCTACCGCGCGATGGGCCGGACCGAGGTCGCCGACCAGCTCGCCGCGCTTGCGTGGGTCAAGCGCCAGCCGTGGGCGGCGGCGGACAAGGTCGTCGTCAACGGCTGGAGCTACGGCGGCTACATGACGCTCAAGCTGCTCGAAGCGGCGCCGCATGCCTTCGCCGCGGGCATCGCCGGCGCGCCGGTGACGCGTTGGGAGCTGTATGACACCGCCTATACCGAGCGCTACCTCGGCGACCCGGCGGGCGGCGCGTACCTGCCGTCGGACGCGCTGCCCGACGCGGCGAAGATCGCCGACCCGCTTCTCCTCATCCACGGCATGGCCGATGACAACGTCGTGTTCGAGAACTCGACCGCGCTGATGGCGGCGCTCCAGCACGCTAACCGGCCGTTCGACCTGATGGTCTACCCCGGCGCGACCCACGCCGCCGAGGCGACGCTCGGCGTCCACGTCTGGCAGAGCCGGCTGCGCTTCATGGGGCGCATCGCCCCGACGGGATATTAGATGGCGATACCCACCTCGAAGGACATGGCCCCGCCGTCGCGGCAGCTGTCGCGGCTCGCGCTGCTGTGGCGCTTCGTCAAGGCGTATCCCGGCCACCTGACCGCCGCGCTGGTCGCGCTGCTGATCGCGGCGGGGTCGACGCTCGCCGTGCCGAAGGGGCTCCAGCTCGTCGTCGACCGCGGCTTCCACGCCGGGGCCGACCCGTCGGTCATCGCGCCGTACTTCTGGGCGCTGCTCGGCGTCGTCGCGGTCCAGGGGCTCGCGACCGGGGTCCGCTTCTACTACGTCAGCTGGATCGGGGAGCGCGTCGTCGCCGACCTCCGCATGACCGTCCAGCGCCACCTGCTGACGCTCGACCCCGCCTTTTTCGAGGACAACCGGCCGTCGGAGATCGCGTCGCGGCTGACCAGCGACACCGCCGTCATCGAGCAGGTGGTGTCGTCGTCGGCTTCGGTCGCGCTGCGGAACGTGTTCATGGGAGTCGGCGGGATCGCCTATATGCTGATCCTCAGCCCCAAGCTGACGGGGCTGATGCTCCTCGTCATCCCCGCCGTCATCGCACCGATCCTGATCCTCGGCCGCAGCGTCCGCACCCTGTCGCGGTCGAGCCAGGACCGCATCGCCGGCGTCGGCACGATCGTCGCCGAGGTATTGGGCGCGATCAAGGTCGTCCAGGCGTTCACCCAGGAGGTCCGCGAGGCGGCGCGCTTCGCCGCCGCGGTCGAGGCGACCTTTGCCGCCGCCAAGCGCCGCATCCGCGTCCGCGCGGCGATGACCGCGATCGTCATCGTCCTTATCTTCGGCGCGATCACGCTCGTTCTGTGGGAAGGCGCGGCCGACGTCGTCGCCGGCCGGATGAGCGGCGGGACGATCACCGCCTTCCTCTTCGTCGCCGCGATCGTCGCCGGCGCGTTCGGCGCACTGACCGAGACCTACGGCGACTTCATGCGCGCCGCCGGGGCGTCGGGCCGCATCGAGGAACTGCTCGCCGCGCGCCCCGACATCCGCGCCCCCGCCGACCCCGTGCCGCTGCCGGCGCCGGCCGACGGGCGGCTGGCGCTCGACCGCGTCACCTTCCACTACGCGACCAAGCCCGACGCACCGGCGGTGATCGACTTCAGCCTAGACGTCGCGCCGGGCGAGACGGTCGCGCTGGTCGGACCGTCGGGCGCGGGCAAGACGACGCTGTTCGCCCTCGTCCAGCGCTTCTACGACCCGCAGGCGGGCGTCATCCGGTTGGACGGCGTCCCCCTCCCCGCCGCCGACCCGCTCGACATCCGCAGCCGCATCGCCGTCGTCCCGCAGGAGACCGTGGTCTTCGCGACCAGCGCCTACGAGAACATCCTCTACGGCCGCCCCGACGCGACCGAGGCCGAGGTCTGGGCGGCGGCCGACGCGGCGAACGCGACCGGCTTCCTCAAGTCGCTGCCCGACGGGATCCACACTTTCCTCGGCGAGGCGGGGTCGCGCCTGTCGGGCGGGCAGCGGCAGCGGATGGCGATCGCCCGCGCCGTGCTTCGCGACGCGCCGCTGCTGCTGCTGGACGAGGCGACGAGTGCGCTCGACGCCGAATCCGAGCGCCTCGTCCAGAACGCGCTCGAGACGCTGATGGCCGGCCGCACGACGCTGGTCATCGCCCACCGCCTCGCCACCGTCCGCTCGGCCGACCGCATCGTCGTCATGGACGCCGGCCGCATCGTCGCGCAGGGTCGTCACGACGCGCTGATCGCACAAGGCGGCCTCTATGCCAAACTGGCGCGGCTGCAGTTCGAGCACGCCGCCTAGCCGCCGGCGAACGGGCGTCAATATTGCGGAACGTAGCGGACGGCGGCGGGATAGAAGGCGACGAAGGTCGCGGTCGCGGCGGCGTCGTTGGCCGCGGCGAATGCGCTGGTCAGCGCGGTCGTCTGAGCCCGCCCGGCCGGGCTCGCATAATAGGCGGCGAGCGCGCGCACGTCGTCCGGCGACAGCGTGCGGAGCACCGCGATGTTGTCGGCGATGGCCGCGTCGCGCGCCTGTTGCATCGCCGGAAAGCCGGACCCCGCCTCGCCCATGCTGCGCGTCCACGCCATGATCTCGGGCATGCCGCGGGCGACGAGCGCTGGCGTGGCATAGAGCTTGGCGACCATCTCCCTAGGCAGCTTGTGCGCGACGGTGCCGAGCACCACCCACATGCGCAGCGCAGTCAGCCCCTGCTCGGCGCGGAGGCCGACGTTGGGCAGGCTGGCGGCGAGCGCGGCGGTCGGCGCATCGGCGGGTGCGGCGGCCGCCAGTC
>CAHJWT010000194.1 GCA_903643075.1 Sphingomonadaceae bacterium
CATCTCAGGCTCGCGCCGCCGGGGACGCCGGGGTACGAGCCGACGAGTGTCCGCGGGCTGCGCCAGACCGGATGGCCGACCCCGCTCGCGGCATCGGCGACGACGACCGCCCATGGTCGCGGCACGTCGACGCGCTGCGGCTCGGGTGCGCCGCCGTTGTTGAAGCGGCGGGTGAAGGCGACCCGGCGGCCGTCGGGCGACCAGACGGGATCGGTGTCGAACCCGGTCCCCGGCGACGCCCATGTCACCGTCCGCGACGCGACCGCATAGACGCCGACAAAGCTGTGATCGCCGCGCATCGAGACGAAGGCGAGGCGCGACCCGTCGGGCGACCACGCGAGGCCGGTGTCGCGGCCCTCGTCGTAGACCCGCTTGGTGCCGTCCTTGATCGCCGTGCCAACCCACAGCTCGCCGTTCTTGACGTAAGCGAGGCGGTCGCCGTTGGCGAGTGCGGGGGCGTCGCCCTCCCCCACCGCGATCGGCGCGCCGCCGGCGGCCGACGCGGTCCAGATCGTCAGCTTTGGCTGGTCGGGCGCGCTCGCCGGGTTCGGCTGGAGGCCGAGTTCGGCCGCCCAGTTGGCGTCGTGGTCGCCGCCGCGGACCCACGCCAGCCCCGCACCGTCAGGCGAGACGACGAGGCCGGTCAGCTCCTGCCCGTCGTCGCCGGCCGCGACGCTGACCGCGCGGGGACGGAAGCCGGGGCCGCTTGCAGTCCACACCGTGCGGATGCCGGCGATGTTGCCGGTCCACGCGATACGATCGGCGTCGCGCGCGGACGTCAGCCCGTCGAGGAACGGGTACGACAGCATCGTCGCGAGGTCGGGCGCGGCCGCCGCCAGCGGCACGGCGAACGACGCGAGGCCCAGCGCCAAGACCCACCGCACAACCATGTTCAGCCCCCTCGCCCGCTGCCGCCCCAGAGTAGAGCCGGCGGCGGCGCGTGCAACCTACTTGGCGGCGGTTGCCTCAATCTCGACGAGGAACGCCGGACCGGCGAGCGCAGCCACTTGGACCGTCGACCGCGTGACGGTGCCGGGATTGTCGGCGGTGCCGAAGAAGGTCTTGAAGCCGTCGTTCATGCCGGCGAAGTCCATCCTGCCGCCGTGCGACGGATCGCCGGCGACGAACACCGTCAGCTTGACGACGTCGGCCATCGTGTAGCCGTGCGCGGCAAGGATGCCCTTGATCTTGGTCAGGACGCTGATCGTCTGCGTCCGGGTATCGCCGAAATCGGCCGCCGTCATCGTCGCCATCGCCGCCGGGCCGCTCATCTTCGCCGGGTCGGTCGGCGACGCGACCTGACCCGACAGGAACAACAGCTGCGACTTCGGTCCGACCGCCGCCGATTCGAGGATCATCCCCGGCGGAGAGAACGGATATTTGGTCACCTGCGCCGATGCCGCCGTCGCGGCGAGGGCGGCTACCATGGCAAGGATATGGAGCGGACGGCACATGACGTATTCCCCCTTGATGCCGTCGCATCATGTCGCGGCCGCGGCGGCGGGGCAAGGCAATGATCCTCCCCGCTCCGCGGGGAGGTGGCGCGCAGCGTCGGAGGGGCGGTCGGGCGAGTGACCTCAGCCTGTCGCCCGACGGCCCCTTTGTCACCGCTGCGCGGTGCCACCTTCCCGTGCAACGAGGACGATCAGGCCGCGATCAGAACTTGACCTTGGCGCGGACGTACCAGAAGCCGCCGTTGATCCCAAACGGTCCGCCGCTGCGCGGGTAGACTTGGCCGTCCGATAGGCTGTTGGTCGACGGGTAGATGTTGTTGACGCCCTCGACGTGGGCGATGCGGTCGGGCTTGGTGTTGAAGATGTCGGTGCCGCCGACCGACAGCGTCAGGAACTTGGTCACGTCGTAGCCGACGTCGAGGTCGGCCGTGGCCTTGTCCTTGAACACCTGCCCGATCGGGTAGCCGGCGGCGTTGACGATCGGATAATCGACCGCGTCGACCCAGCTGCTGTAATAGTTGACCCGAGCGAGGACGCTGAACCTGTCGTGCGTAAAGTTGCCGGTCAGGACAACGCGGTGCGCCGGCGCGAGATGGGCGACGTCGACGATCTGGGCATCGCTGAGGATGTTGACCGTCTGGCCCCGCGCGGTGATCTTGTCGACGCTCGTCACCCGGCTGCGGTTGAAGTTGTACGCCAGCGTCAGGTTGAGGTCGCCCGGCTCGAGCAGGCCCATCCGGTAGCTGCCGACAACGTCGATACCCTGCGTGACGCTATTGAAGCCGTTGGTGAAGTAGTTGACCGCACCGCCCTGTCCGACTGAGAGCAGCGCTGGCTGGGCGGCGATGTCGGCGGCGGTGACGGTGAAGTTCTGCGTGATGCCGATGCGGTTCTTGACGTAGATGCTGTAGCCGTCGACGGTGACGGTCAGCGCCCGCAGCGGCTTGACGACGAAGCCCGCACCATAGTTGTACGACTTCTCCGGTCCCAGGGTTCGCGCGCCGTAATACTGCGCGATCGGGCTCGAATTCGCGTAGGTTCCGGTCTGGACCTGATTGCCGGCGACGAAGTTCGTCGTCAGGATCTGGTCGTTCGACTGCCCCGGCGACGGGGCGTGGAAGCCCGTCCCGACCGTGCCGCGGACCGAGAAGGCGTCGGACAGCTTGTAGAGCGCATTGACCTTGTAGACGAAGTCGCCGCCGAAGTTGTTGTAGTGCTCGTAGCGGCCGGCGACGCCGACGCTGAGCGCCTTGACGATGTCGGCCTCGAGGTCGCCGTAAATGGCATAGCTGTTCTGGCCGAACGTCCCGGCGGCGGCGGGACTGGTGCCGCCATAACCGCTGGCACCGGGCGACTGGCCGCTGCTGGTGCCGTCACGTGTGTACAGGCCGGGGATCAACTGCCGGTAGAGCGGAAACGCCGCCGTATACGGGCCAGCCCCGTACGACTGAACGTCGCCCACGGTCTGCGTATAGTCCTCATGGCGGTATTCGGCACCGGCCGCGATCGTCAGCGGACTATAGAGGCCAATGTTGAGTGGATAGCTAAGGTCGAGGTTGACGTCGGTTTCCTTCTGGATCAGCGATCCGAAGTTGAATGACGTCTGCGACTGCGGCCCGTAGGTCGGGCTGAGTGAGTTGTACATCGACAGGTCGAGCGAGTTGCGGCTGGTATTGACCGACACGTCGTAGGTGAAGCCGCTATCGAGGTGTCCCTTGTAGCCGACCGCGCCGTACAGCTCGGTATTCTTGCCGAGGAAGCGCGGGGTGAAGCCAGCCGGATAGATCGACGTGAAGTTGAACGTCTGGCCGTTGGAGACGAAGCCGCCGGCGGGGCACGTCACGTTGCCCGCCGGGCACGGCGTCAGATAGATGGTGTTGAACGAGCCGTTGGCTCCGAGCCCGTGCGACACCCCGCTGACGTCGACCGCCGTGCCGCTGATCGGCGAGCGATAGTTGAAGCTCTCGTTGGTGAACGACTGCGCCGCGTTGCCGAAGACGTACAGCCGGCTGTTGTCGGTGACATCATAGCCGGCGTTGACGATCGTCTTCCAGCCGTGCGTCGGCGATGAGCCGAAGGTCTGGACCGGATCGGGATAGTTCGGCAGCTGCGAGGCGAGACCCGGGTTCTGCTGCGCAAAGATCAGCGCGATCGGGCGCGTCGAGTTGCGGATGGTCTGGCCGTCGTCGCTGTATTCGCCGCTGATGTTGACGAAGCCGCGGTCGCCGAGCGACAGGCCGAGGTTGGCTTGGATGTCCTTCGACCTGCCGTCGCCGTGGTCGTAATACTGCCCATAGCGCGCGATCGCCTCGAAGCCGGTCTTGTTGTCGCGCAGCCCGAAGTTGAGGACGCCGGCGATCGCGTCGGAGCCGTACTGCGCGGTCGCGCCTTCACGCAGGACCTGCAGGCTCTTGATCGCGATCGACGGGATCGACGACAGGTCGGAGCCCTGCGACCCGAACGACAGGCCGGTGTCGCCGCCGGTGTAGACCTGGACCAGCGCCGAGCGGTTGAAGCGCTTGCCGTCGAGCTGGACGAGCACCTCGTCGGCCGGCAACCCGCGCAGCGACGGCGCGCGGACGAAGGTCGACGCGTCGGAGATCGTGTTCTGCCCGACGAAGAACGACGGGACGATGTCCTTCAGCACGTCGATGACGTTCGCCGACGGCTGCGTCTGCAGCTCGGACGACGTGATGATGTCGACCGGCGACGCCGAATCGGTCAGCGTGCGATCGAGGCGGCGCGTGCCAAGGACGACGATCTCGGGGCTGCCGATGTCGGGCGCGGTCGCGTTGCTCGGCCCGGCGACGACCGCCTGAGCGAGTACCGGCACCGGCACCGCCGCCGAAGCGAGCAGCACACCGATCAGAGCGTTCCGAGCCGTCGTTGCCGTTATCATAGCTTCCCCTTGGCGCTTGCGCCGCGAGCGACCCACCGACGCCCGTTGGCAATAATCATTCCGCCAATGATACCGCGGTGCAACAAGCGATAACCGGACGCGGCATTTATGCCGAGATACTGTCACTGCTATGCAACAATCGCTTGGTCATCGGCATGAAGCGAATGGTTAAGCCACCACAGTCGTAGCCCTCTTCGAGGCCGGCGACATAGCCGTGGGCGGCGTAGAAGGGGACGCCGGGCAGCGTCGCCATCAGTGCGGCGGTGCGAAAGCCGGCCGCGACCGCCGCTGCCTCGCACCCGGCGAGCAGCGCCGCGCCGACCCCGCGCC
>CAHJWT010000195.1 GCA_903643075.1 Sphingomonadaceae bacterium
AGCCCGGGCCGCGGCCGGTGCCGCGGGTGACGTCAGCGAAGGGGTCGGCCCCGGCGAGCGCGGCGCGCCACAGGCTCGGGCCGCCCGACAGCGTCGTCGACACCTCGATATGGTCGTCGGGCAGGTCGCTGACGAAGCGCGACGGGATCGACGACGTCCATTGTCCGTAGATTCGGCGGTTGGCGGCGTGGCTGATCGTGGCGGCGCGCTTGGCGCGGGTGATCCCGACGTACGCCAACCGGCGTTCCTCCTCGAGACTCGCGTTGCCACCCTCGTCCAATGCGCGCTGCGACGGGAAGACGCCTTCCTCCCAGCCGACGAGGAAGACGTGGTCGAACTCGAGGCCCTTGGCGGCGTGGAGGGTCATGATCGTGACGCGCTCCTCGTGGGTCGCGCTCTCGTTCTCCATCACGAGGCTGACGTGGTCGAGGAAGGCGGTCAGCGACTCGTACTCCTCCATCGCGCGGGTCAGCTCGATCAGGTTGTCGAGGCGGCCGTCGGCTTCGGTCGACTTCTGCGCCTTGTACATCGCGACCATCCCCGATTCCTCGAGGACGATCCGCGCGAGTTCGGCGTGGGGCAGCGCGTCGACCTGACCGCGCCAGCGGGCGAGGTCGGTCAGGAAAGTGCGCAGCGACCGGCGCGCGGCGGGCGTCAGCTCGTCGGTCTCGACCAGCGCGGCCGCGGCGGTCGACAGCGGCTTGCCCGACGACCGCGAATAGGCGTGGAGCGCCTGGAGCGCCTTGTCGCCGAGCCCGCGCTTGGGCACGTTGACGATACGCTCGAAGGCGAGGCCGTCGCTCGGCTGGGCGACGACGCGCAAGTAGGCGATCGCGTCGCGGACCTCGGCGCGCTCGTAGAAGCGGAAGCCGCCGACGATCTTGTACGGGGTGCCGGTGGTGATGAAGCGGTCCTCGAACTCGCGCGTCTGGAACTGGGCGCGGACGAGGATCGCCATGTCGTTGAGGCTCGCGCCCTCTCGGCTCAGCCGGTCGATCGCGTCGCCGGTCAGTCGCGCCTCCTCGGGGCCGTCCCACACGCCGACGACGCGGACGCGGTCGCCGTGGTTGCGCTCGGTCCACAGCGTCTTGCCGAGGCGGCCGCTGTTCTTGGCAATCAGTCCGCCCGCCGCGCCGAGGATGTGCGGGGTCGAACGGTAGTTCTGCTCCAGCCGGATGACGACCGCGCCGGGGAAATCCTTCTCGAAGCGGAGGATGTTGGCGACCTCGGCCCCGCGCCACGAATAGATCGACTGGTCGTCGTCGCCGACGCAGCAGATGTTGCGGCGCTCCTGCGCGAGCAGGCGCAGCCACAGGTACTGGCTGACGTTGGTGTCCTGATACTCGTCGACGAGGACGTACTTGAACCGCCGCTGGTACTCGGCGAGGACATCGGGGTGCGACGTGAAGATCGTCAGCATGTGGAGGAGCAGGTCGCCGAAGTCGGCGGCGTTGAGGCCGATCAGCCGCTCCTGGTAGCGCGCGTAGAGCGGGATCGACTTGTTGTCGTAGCCGCCCTCCTCGCTCGCCGGCACCGCCGCCGGCACCCAGCCGCGGTTCTTCCACCGGTCGATCAGTCCGGCGAGGCCCTTCGCCGGCCAGCGCTTCTCGTCGACGTTCGCCTCGGCGAGCACCTGCTTGAGCAGGCGCAGCTGGTCGTCGGTGTCGAGGATCGAGAAGTTGCTCTCGAGGCCCACCAGCCCGGCGTTCCGCCGCAGCATCCGCGCCGCGACGGCGTGGAAGGTGCCGAGGAAGGGCATCCCCTCGGCCATCCCCCCGAGCAGCCCGGCCATCCGGTGCTGCATTTCGCGCGCCGCCTTGTTGGTGAAGGTGACGGCGAGGATCTCCGACGGCCACGCGCGGCGGGTGAAGATGATGTGCGCCAGCCGGCTGGTCAGCGCGCGCGTCTTCCCCGTTCCCGCACCCGCAAGCAGCAGCACCGGCCCTTCGGTCGTGAGGACGGCCTCGCGCTGCGGCGGGTTGAGGCCGTCCATGTACGGCGGCTCGGCGGCGGGGGCGGGGGCGGCGGCCATCACCGAAACACATAGGGAACGCCGCGCCCGCTGTCACCCCGCCGAACGCGACTAGGCCGTCTGCGCTGTCTGCCGCGTCTTGCGCTGCTCGTCGTCCTTCTTCGCGATCGTCGGGCGGAACTTGAGCAGGTTCTCGAGCAGCGCGTACCAGAACGGGCCGCCGAGACTGAGCAGCGCCGCCGAGAGGAGGATGCCGGTGAGATGGCGCAGCCACGTGTCCGCCGTCCACCCGTTCCACCACCCGGTCAACGACTGCGGCAGCTCGACGAGGCGCAGGTTGACGACGTCGTTCAACCCGGGATCGTTGCCGAGCACGGTGGCGATATTGGCCGGCGTGTCGAGGTCGGCCACCGTCTTCGCCGCGTCCTGCTCAGCCGCCTCGGCGGCAGCGAGCACCTGCTGCTTGTCGGCGTCATCGGGTGTCTTGGCCGTTTTTTCGCGCGCCGCGACCGTGTTCGCCGCCGCTTCGGCCAGCGTCTTGCGGGCCTTGGCGAGCTGCAGGCGGATCGCGGTCGCCGCCGCCTTGTCGTCGGCTTCGCTCCGTGCCGTCTTCGCCGTGGCCAGCGCCGCCGCGGCGCTGGCCTTGTCGGTGTCCGACGTCGCGGCGGCGACCACCGCCGCGTTCCTGTCGACCTCGGCCGTCGCCTTGGTCAGCTCGCCTTGGGCGCTCTTGTCGTCGGCTTCGGCGCGCTTGATCCCCTCGGCCGGCGGCAGGCCGGGATTGAACCGCGCCGGGTCTTTGAGCGCGCCGGCGACGAGGGCGTCGCGGACGTGCTTGTCGGCCGACAGGCGATTGACCAGCGTGATCGCGTCGAGCTGGAGGACGACGACGACGGCGAGCGCGACGAACAGCGTGACGAAGCGGCTGTACAGCGTGAACGTTTCCGACACGCGGTCCATCGACTGGTCGAACCACGCGTTGAACTTGGCGAGGAAGTCGCTTGTCGCCTCGGCCAGCATCGCCTTGGTCGCGCGGACGTCGGTCGCCGCTGCGGGCTCGAGCCTCTCGAACCCGAGCTGCGCCGCGCGCACCGCCTTCAGGACCGCTTCGGGGTGCGTGATGTCGAGCCCGGCGAGGACGGTGCCGACGAGGTTATGGGCGTCGTCGGTCAGCTTCGCCGTCGGACCGGCGAGCCAGCGCCAGAGCGACGACCTGTCGTCGTCGTTCGCCTCGACCGGCGGGGGGTTGGCCTGCACGGCGTCAAACGCCGCGGCCTTCGCCGCACGCAGCCGGTCGGGATCGTTTGCCGCCGACGCTGCCGCTACTTCGGCCGCAGCGTCGGCACGCGCGAGGCTGGCGGCGCGGGCCGTATCGGGCGCGGTCGCGGCGAGCCTGATGATCAGCTTCGCCAGTTCCTCGCGGTGGACAGTGCCGGCGAGGCGGTTGCCGCCGGCGATGCCGCGCCGCGCGATGAGCGGGTCCTTGAGCAGCTTTGTGGCGATGGCCAGCCCGTCGTCCTTCAGCCGGTCGTCGAGCAGCCCGAGGAGGCTGACGACGCCGTGGCGCAGCGCGACGCCGCGCAGGTTGAGGAATTCGCCGATGCCCTGCGTGATCATCGTCACCGGCAGGCTGACGATCAACATGACGACGGTGAAGCCGATCAGGATGTCGAGCGTCTCGGGCATGATGCGTGGGCCCCCCGGCCAGGATCGAACGGCACGAGTAAACTACGCGCGCCAATCGAACGCAAGTAACCGCCGCGCCACCGTAAACCCCGGCCAGCCCCGTTCGGCGCAGCGCCGGGCAGCGTCAGGACCGTCGCGGCGCGGCCGCCCGACACCCGGTCGCCGCCGCGTTCCCGCGGCGTCAGTTGCCCGGCGACGGTCGCCGGGCGTCGCGCATCGCGCGCATCTTCGCCATGCCGGTCTGGAGTTCTTCGGTCGTCAGATAGCCGTCGTGGTCGGCATCCATCAGGTCGAAGCCGTGCGCGTTGCGGCCGCCGCCGAGCCATTCGGCCTTGCTGATCCGGCCGTCGTGGTCGGTGTCGAGCGCGACGAGGCGCGTGCGCATGACCATAGCTTCGCGGTCGCGGTCGGGAAAGGCTCCCTCGGGCGTCGGGGTTGCCAGCGGCGGCGCGCCGGCGGGAACGTTCTGCGCGAAGGCGGGGACGCCGGCGACCGCCGCGACCGCGGCGATGAAGGTGGCGACGAACGCCGCGACGATGATCCGGTCCATGACGCACTCCTGAACGCACTTCGCCCAACTACGCGCAAGCGGCGGCCGTTCCCCCGCGGGTCAGTCGGCGCGGAACAGGTGGAGGCACGCCTTGCCGTGGGCGCGAACGGTGTCGAGCGTGAACCCGGGCGGATCGAGCGCCTCGCCCTTCGCCGTCTCGACCGTGACCAGCGCGTGCGGCGCAATCCAGCCGTTCGCCACCAGCCGCGAGAGCGCCGCCGCCGCCAGCCCGGAGCCGTACGGCGGGTCGAGGAGGACGAGGTCGAACGGTGCCGGCGCGCGCCCGATCGCCTCGACCGGCTGGGCGAGGACGGTCGACGCGAACTCCGCGCCGCACCGCGCGACGTTTCCGACCGACGTCGTGTCCCGCCTCCTGCTCGTCAACAACCACCTCATCGAGCGC
>CAHJWT010000196.1 GCA_903643075.1 Sphingomonadaceae bacterium
GGCCGATCCCGCCGTGGTGCCGCTCGCCGCCACGCCGGGCGGCTGGCCGGGATTTGCCTACTGGCGGCTCCACGGCTCGCCGGCGATGTACCGGACGAGCTACGCCGATGGCCGACTGGAGTCGCTCGCGGCGGCGATGGCGCGGTCGGCGGCAGCGCGGCCGACGTGGTGCATCTTCGACAACACGGCTTCGGGCGCGGCGGCGAGCGATGCGCTCGCGCTGGCGGCGCTCGTCGACGGTTGACTCGGCCGCGCGCTTTGCCCACGTCGCGCGCACCATGTCCGACCTGATCCACCTGACGCTGCCCGACGGTTCCGTGCGCGAAGCCGCGCGCGGGACTACCGCGGCCGAGGTCGCCGCCGGCATCGGCCCGGGGCTGGCGAAGGCGGCGCTCGCGGCGCGGATCGACGGGGTGCTGGTCGACCTGTCGCGGCCGATCGAAGCCGACGCATCGCTCGCGCTGGTCACGGTGAAGGACGAGGCGGTCGCGCTCGACCTCGCGCGGCACGATTATGCTCACGTCCTCGCCGAGGCGGTCCAGCACCTGTTCCCGCGCACGCAGATCACCTTCGGCCCGGCGACCGACGACGGCTTTTACTACGACTTCGCGCCGGCCGAGCGCCCGTTCACCGACGAGGACCTGCCGGCGATCGAGGCCGAGATGCGCCGCATCATCGCCCGCGATCACCCGTTGATCCGCGAGGAATGGGACCGCGACCGGCTCGTCCGCCACTTCGCCGACCACGGCGAGACGTTCAAGGCCGAGTGGGCGGCGACGCTGCCCGACGGCGAGCCGCTGACCGTCTACAAGGCCGGCGGCGAGGCCGACGCGTGGCTTGACCTGTGCCGCGGGCCGCACCTGCCGTCGACCGGCAAGCTCGACCCCGCCGCCTTCAAGCTGACGCGGGTCAGCGGGGCCTATTGGCGCGGCGACCAGAACAACGCGATGCTCAGCCGCATCTACGGGACGGGGTGGCTCAACAAGAAGCAGCTCGACGCCCATCTGACGATGCTCGCCGAGGCCGCCAAGCGCGACCATCGCCGCATCGGGGCGGACATGGACCTGTTCCACCTCCAGCCCGAGGCGCAGGGGTCGGTGTTCTGGCACCCCAAGGGCTATGTCCTATGGCGCGCGCTCGAGGCGTACATGCGCCGCCGCCTCGACGCGGGCGGCTATGCCGAGGTCAAGACGCCGCAGCTGATGGCGGCGGCGCAGTGGGAGCGGTCGGGCCACTGGGGCAAGTACCGCGAGAACATGTTCGTCGTTCCCGACGAAATCCCCGGCACCGACGACGACGCGGCGATCTTCTCCGGCACCGCCGACCTGCTCGCCTTGAAGCCGATGAACTGCCCGGCGCACGTCCTTATCTTCCGCCAGGGGATCAAGAGCTACCGCGACCTGCCGATCCGCATGGCCGAGTTCGGCTGCTGCCATCGGAACGAGCCGCACGGCGCGCTCCACGGCATCATGCGCGTCCGTCAGTTCACCCAGGACGACGCCCACATCTTCTGCCGCGCCGACCAGCTGACCGGCGAGGTCGCGCGCTTCTGCGACCTGCTCGACGTCGTCTATCACGACCTCGGCTTCGACAGCTACGCGATCAAGCTCGCGCTCCGCCCCGACAAGCGGTTCGGCTCCGAGGAGATGTGGGACTGGTCGGAGCAGTCGCTCCGCGACGCCGTCGCCGCGACGGGACGCGCGACGGCCGACTTCGGCTGGGCGGAGCTGCCCGGCGAGGGGGCGTTCTACGCGCCCAAGCTCGAGTTCCACCTGACCGACGCGATCGGGCGGACGTGGCAGGTCGGCACGATCCAGACCGACACCGTGCTGCCCGAACGATTGGACGCGAGCTACATCGGCGACGACGGCGAGCGCCACCGGCCGATCATGCTCCACCGCGCGATCTTGGGGTCGTTCGAGCGCTTCATCGGCATCCTGATCGAGCACCACGCCGGGCGCTTCCCGCTGTGGCTGGCCCCGGTCCAGGCGGTGGTCGCGACGATCGTGTCCGACGCCGACGCCTACGCCAGCGAGGTCGCGGCAGCGCTGGCCGCGGCCGGGCTGCGGGTCGACACCGATCTTCGCAACGAGAAGATCAACTACAAGGTCCGCGAGCACAGCCTCGCCCACGTGCCGTACCTGATCGTCGTCGGCCGGCGCGAGGCGGACGAGGGCACGGTCGCGCTCCGCCCACTGGGCGGCGGCGAGCAGAAGGTGATGGCGCTGGCCGAGGCGGTGGCGCTGCTGACGGCGGAGGCGGTGCCGCCGGATCTACGGTGAGCGGCGTTGACTGCTTGTATCGAAAACGATACATAAAAGGTTGAAGCCGGTCTTGTTCTCGGCGATAGCCGCGAATGCCTGCGGGACTTTCCCGACAAGGCTCGCGCCGATGCCGGATACGAGTTGGAGCGGGTGCAACGGGGTTTCGATCCAAGCGATTGGAAACCGATGGCGACGATCGGGCCTGAGGTTCGCGAAATCCGGTCGCGCGATGCGACCGGGGCCTATCGCGTAATTTACCTCGCGAAGGTCGCAGACATGATCGTGGTGCTACATGCTTTTCAGAAGAAGAGCGAAAGAACGGCGGCCAGAGACATCGATTTGGCTACGCGACGACTGCGCGAGTGGAAGGAGGCGAACCATGTCCAGTGAGATCTTCACCAACGTGTTCGACGCCATTGCCAAGTCGCCCGAGGAAGCAGCCAACTTGAAAGCGCGGGCCGCGCTGATGTCGGCGATCGTCGAGCACGTCAACGCGTGGCAGGTATCGCAACAGGTGGCCGCGACCCGGCTCGGGGTCACCCGGCCTCGACTTAACAATCTGCTTCGCGGCAAGCTGAGCAACTTCTCGCTCGATGCCTTGGTCAACCTTGCCGCCGCCGCCGGCCTGACGCTCGATATCCGCATCGCCGGCGCCGCCTGACCGGGTTGCTTGCTGGTTCGCGCCGAATCGCCTACCCGCGCCGCATGACCCGCACCGCGACCATCGCCCGCAAGACGACCGAGACGAGCGTCGACGTGCGGCTCGATCTCGACGGGACGGGCGTCTACTGCGTCGCGACCGGGATCGGCTTCCTCGACCACATGCTCGAGCAGCTGTCGCGGCATTCGCTGATCGACCTCGACGTAACGGTAAAGGGCGACCTCCACATCGACGCCCACCACACGACCGAGGATAGCGGCATCGCCATCGGCCACGCGGTGGCCCGTGCGCTCGGCGACCGGCGCGGCATCACCCGCTACGGCGACGCGCTGATCCCGATGGACGAGACGCTGACCCGCGTCGCGCTCGACATCTCGGGGCGGCCGTACCTCGTCTGGCAGACCGCGTTCACCCAGCCGCGGCTCGGCGAGATGGATACCGAGCTGTTCAAGGAATGGTTCGCCGCCTTCGCCGGGTCGGCCGGGATTACCCTCCACGTCGAGACGCTGTACGGCGTCAACAACCACCACATCGTCGAGAGCTGCTTCAAGGGGCTGGCGCGAGCGCTGCGCGCGGCGGTGACGCTCGATCCGCGCAAGCTCGACGCCGTGCCGTCGACCAAGGGAACGCTGGGCGGCGACGGCGGCGGGGACCCGGCCGGAACGGCTGTGGCGTGACCGAACAGGTCCTCGTCATCGACTACGGCGCCGGCAACCTGTGTTCGGTCGACAACGCCCTCCGCGTCGCGGCCGACGGCGTCGGCCGGGGGGGAGCGACGATCACCGTCTCGTCGAGCCCGGTCGCGATCGCGCGCGCCGACCGCATCGTCCTGCCCGGCGTCGGCGCGTTCGGCCAGTGCATCGGCGCATTGCGCGCGGCGTCGGGCATCGCCGACGCGCTGACGACCGCCGTCCGCCAGCGCGGCGTCCCCTTCCTCGGCATCTGCGTCGGGATGCAGCTGATGGCGACCGAGGGACGCGAGCACGGGGTCTTCGCCGGGCTCGACTGGATCGGCGGCGCGGTCGAGCGGCTGACCCCGGCAACCGCGGCCGGGGGGCCGGCACTCAAGGTGCCGCACATGGGCTGGAACACCGTCGGTTTCGCGCGCGATCATGCCGCGCTGGCCGGGGTTCCGCGCGACACCCGTGCCTATTTCGTTCACAGCTACCGGTTCGCGGTCGACGAGTCGGCCGACGTCGTCGCGGCGACCGACCATGGCGGCGCGATCGCGGCGATCGTCGGCCGCGACAACCTGCTCGGCGTCCAGTTCCACCCCGAAAAGAGTCAGGCGTTCGGGCTCAGCGTTCTCCGCGGCTTCCTCGGCTGGCGGCCGTGACCGCCCCGGTTCGCTCGGGGACGGGGTCGTTCACGGTCTGGCCGGCGATCGACCTCAAGGCCGGACAGGTGGTGCGGCTGGCCGAAGGCGACATGGCGCGGGCGACGGTCTACGCCGACGACCCGGCCGCCCAAGCGCGGGCGTTCGCCGCGGCGGGGGCGACCGCACTCCACGTCGTCGACCTCGACGGGGCCTTCGCCGGCGCCGGGGTCAACTCGGCGGCGGTCGTGGGCATCGTCGCCACCTTTCGCGGCGCGGTCCAGGTCGGCGGCGGCATCCGCAGCCGCGCCGACATCGACCGCTGGCTCGAGCGCGGCG
>CAHJWT010000197.1 GCA_903643075.1 Sphingomonadaceae bacterium
GGCGGCGGTCGTCGACCAGCGCGGCGACGCGGTCGGGGACCTCGTCGGGACGTGCGCGGAGCGCGGCGGCGGCGGCCTTGAGGCGGTCCTCCTGGGCGGTGAGGAAGGTCCGCGCCGCCTCGCCGGTCAGCGCCTCGATGCGGCGAACGCCGCTCGCGACCGCACTCTCGCCGGTGATCTTGAACAGCGCGATGTCGCCGAGCGCGTCGACGTGGGTGCCGCCGCACAGCTCGGTCGAGTAGTTCGCCGCGGTCTCGTCGTCGCCGCCGCGGCCCATGGCGAGGACGCGGACCTCGTCGCCGTACTTCTCGCCGAACAACGCCATCGCGCCGGCGGCGATCGCGGCGTCGGGGGTCATCAGGCGGGTGGTGACGGGGGTGTTCTCGCGGATGTGGCGGTTGACGTCGGCCTCGACCGCGTCGAGGTCGGCACGGGTCAGCGCGGCGTTGTGGCTGAAGTCGAAGCGCAGCCGGTCGGGGGCGACGAGCGATCCCTTCTGCGTGACGTGGCCGCCGAGCCGGTCACGCAGCGCGGCGTGAAGCAGGTGCGTCGCCGAATGATTGGCGCGGAGCCGGTCGCGGCGGCCGGCGTCGACCGTCAGCGTCACCGCGTCGCCGACCGCGATCCGGCCGGCGGTGACCTCGCCGAGATGGACGTGGAGCTTGCCGAGTTGCTTCGCCGTGTCGGCGACGGCGACCATCAGGTTCGCCGCGGCGATCGTCCCGGCGTCGCCGGCCTGCCCGCCCGATTCGCCGTAGAACGGCGTCTGGTTGACGACGACCGCGACGCTCTCGCCGGCGTGCGCGGCGTCGACGCGGATGCCGTCCCTGACCAGCGCGACGACCTCGCCCTGCGCCGTCGTCCCCGAATAGCCGGTGAACTCGGTCGCGCCGTGGTCGTCGAGGATGTCGAACCAGACGGCGGCCGACGCGCTCTGGCCCGAGCCGGTCCACGCGGCGCGCGCCACCCGGCGCTGCTCGGCCATCGCCGCGTCGAAACCGGCGCGGTCGACGGCGATGTGGCGGTCGCGGAGCGCGTCCTCGGTTAGGTCGTAGGGGAAGCCGTAGGTGTCGTAGAGCTTGAACGCGACGCTGCCGGGGAGCGTGTCGCCGGCCGACAGGGTCGCGGTCGCGTCGCCGAGGAGGCGGAGCCCGTTGTCGAGGGTGACGCGGAAGCGGGTCTCCTCCTGGAAAAGGGTCGCCTCGATCAGTGGTTGGGCGCGGAGCAGGTCGGGGTACGCCCCGCCCATCTCGGCGACGAGGGTCGGCACGAGGCGATGCATCAGCGGCTCGGGCGCGCCGAGGAGGTGGGCGTGGCGCATCGCGCGGCGCATGATGCGGCGGAGGACGTAGCCGCGGCCCTCGTTCGACGGCAGGACGCCGTCGGCGACGAGGAAGCCGCTGGTACGCAGGTGGTCGGCGATGATCCGGTGCGACGCCTGGGTCGGGCCGTCGGCCGGGGTTCCCGTCAGCGCGGCCGATGCGGTGATGAGGGTGTGGAAGGTGTCGGTGTCGTAGTTGTCGTGGACCCCCTGAAGGACGGCGGCGATGCGTTCGAGGCCCATGCCGGTGTCGATCGACGGGCGCGGCAGGTCGAGGCGGGTCGCGGCGTCGACCTGCTCGTACTGCATGAAGACCAGATTCCAGATTTCGACGAAGCGGTCGCCATCCTCGTTCGGGCTGCCCGGCGGGCCGCCGGGGATGTGGTCGCCGTGGTCGAAGAAGATCTCGCTGCACGGGCCGCACGGGCCGGTGTCGCCCATCGACCAGAAGTTGTCGCTCGTCGCGATGCGGATGATGCGGTCGTCGGGCAGGCCGGCGATCTCGCGCCACAGGGCGAAGGCGTCGTCGTCGGTGTGGTAGACGGTGACGGTCAGCCGCGCGGGGTCGATGCCCCAGACCTTCGTCAGCAAGGTCCACGCGTGGGTGATCGCCTCGCGCTTGAAATACGCCCCGAAGGCGAAGTTGCCGAGCATCTCGAAGAAGGTGTGGTGGCGCGCGGTATAGCCGACGTTGTCGAGGTCGTTGTGCTTGCCGCCGGCGCGGACGCACTTCTGCGCCGACACCGCGGTCGAATACGGCCGGCTTTCGAGCCCGGTAAAGACGTTCTTGAACGGGACCATGCCGGCGTTGACGAACATCAGCGTCGGGTCGTTCTGCGGCACGAGCGGCGCCGACGGCACGACGCGGTGCCCGGCGGCGGCGAAGTAGTCGAGAAAGCCGTGGCGGATGTCGTTGGTGGTGATCATGATGGAGACTTAGGCGAGCGGGGGGTGCGGCTCAAGCGGGGGGCGGCGCGACAGCTGTATGCGATGGGGTCCCTCTCCCGCTTGCGGGGGGGCGAGAGACGCGGCGTCAGGCGCGGCCCGGGGTGAGGGTGTCCGATCGTGGCTTAGACTGCAGTCGCCACTGGATACGCTTGGGGCAAACCCTCACCCACCGCGCTGCCGCGCGAGTCGCCTCTCCCGCAAGTGGGAGAGGAGGGCCGCGACCCCTCGCGCGACCCCTCCCGTTTGCGGGAGAGGAGCGACCCTACATCTCGCCGCCGTCGTCGTCGCTCGGGCCGACCATCAGCGCCTCGCCGATGCCGGCAGCGTTGTCGCGGACCGCCTTCTCGACGCGGTCGCGAACGTCGGGGTTTTCCTTGAGGTATTTCTTGGCGTTCTCGCGGCCCTGGCCGATACGGATCGAGTCGTAGCTGAACCACGCTCCCGACTTTTCGACGACGTTCGCCTTGACGCCGAGGTCGAGGATCTCGCCGGTCTTGGAGATGCCCTCGCCGTACATGATGTCGAACTCGACCTGCTTGAACGGCGGCGACACCTTGTTCTTGACGACCTTGACGCGGGTCGTGTTGCCGACGACCTCGTCGCGGTCCTTGATCGCCCCGGTCCGGCGGATGTCGAGGCGGACGCTGGCGTAGAACTTGAGCGCGTTGCCCCCCGTCGTCGTCTCAGGGTTGCCGTACATCACGCCGATCTTCATCCGCAGCTGGTTGATGAAGATGACGATGCAGCGCGAGCGGCTGATCGACCCGGTCAGCTTCCTGAGCGACTGGCTCATCAGCCGCGCCTGGAGGCCGACGTGGCTGTCGCCCATCTCGCCCTCGATCTCGGCGCGCGGGACAAGCGCGGCGACCGAGTCGACGACCAGCACGTCGATCGCGTTCGACCGTACGAGCGTGTCGACGATCTCGAGCGCCTGCTCGCCGGTGTCGGGCTGCGACACGATCAGCTCGTCGATGTTGACGCCGAGCTTCTTGGCATAGGCCGGATCGAGCGCGTGTTCGGCATCGACGAACGCGGCGGTGCCGCCGTTCTTCTGCGCTTCGGCGATGGCATGGAGCGCGAGCGTCGTCTTGCCCGAGCTTTCGGGTCCGTAGATCTCGATGACGCGGCCGCGCGGCAGGCCGCCGATGCCGAGCGCGATGTCGAGCCCGAGCGAGCCCGTCGGGCTGCTCTCGATCTCCATCGTGGCGCGGCTGCCGAGCTTCATCGCCGAGCCCTTGCCGAACGCCCGGTCGATCTGTGCCAGCGCTGCTTCGAGCGCCTTCGCCTTGTCCATGTCCCCGCCCACCAACTTCAACGCCGCCGCCATCGCCGTTCTCCCTGGTTCAGGGGATCGGCGTACCACCTCTGTTCCCAGGGAACAAGACGTGAACTACGATAATTTTTCGAAAATGGCCTCGACCGCCGGCATCATGTACGGCTTTTCGAGGACGGGCACGTCGGCGAAGCGCGCCGGCAGGGTATCGCGGTGCGACCCGGTCGCGAGCACCAGCGCGATCCCGGCGTCGCGCACCCGGTCGGCGAGCGGATAGATCGGCTCGGCGCCGAGGTTGACGTCGGCGACGACGAGGTCGAACCCACCTGCGGCGATCGCCGCCTCGGCGTCGGCGAACGTCGCCGCGGTGCCGACGACGACGTGGCCCATGATGTCGAGCATGTCCTCGAGCACCATCGCGATCAGCACCTCGTCCTCGACGATGAGGACGTGCCGGACGCGTTGGTCGTGGACAAGCGCGGTCGCAGCTCCGGTCATCGTGCGGCGTCGGCTCCCGAAGGCGTCAACCATCGATACCCGCCCGCCCGATGGTGTCAAGCATGGGCGCGGGGCGCGACAACAAGGTCGCCCGGCAGGCCGGACCAGCCGTGGAGCGCGGTGCGCACCGCATCGAGCAGGTCGTCGGCGGCGAACGGCTTGGCGAGGAACACCGCGCCGGCTCCTTCGAGCGCGCGGCGCTGCGGCGGCTCGGCATAGCCCGACATCAGCACCACCGGCAGCCCCGGCCGCCGCGCCCGGATGTGTTCGAGCAGCTCGACGCCGTCGATGCCCGGCATGACGACATCGGAGACGAGGATGTCGACCGCCGCGTTGCCGAGGATGTCGAGCGCGAGGCCGCCGTCGCTCGCGGTGATGACGTCGAGGCCGCCGCGACGCAGCGCCCGCTCGACGACGAGCCGCACGGCGCGCTCGTCCTCGACGAGCAGGACGGTGCCGTGCAGCGGCGGGCGCGGCGCGGAATCATCGTTAAATTTCCGGCTGCGGAGGTACGGGTAAAAAGCATCCCAG
>CAHJWT010000198.1 GCA_903643075.1 Sphingomonadaceae bacterium
GAGGGTCGCGTGGCCGAGGCGGCGCGCCTCGAACCGAGCCTCGCCGTCCATCGCCGCGCGCTTGTCGGCCTGGCGCGAGCGCGCGAGTTCGCCGGGCAGCGGTGACAATCCGCTAGGCGGGTTTACCCGCGCGCATTAAGACGGGGGATGCACATCCACCCGCTCGTCACCGACACCGCCACGCTTCGCTCGCTCTGTGACCGCCTCGCCAACGCCGACTTCGTCACCGTCGACACCGAGTTCATGCGCGAGAACACCTTCTTTCCCGACCTGTGCCTGATCCAGGTCGCGGGCGGCGACGAAGCCGCGGCGATCGACCCCAAGGCCGCCGGGCTCGATCTCGCCCCGTTCCTCGACCTGCTGACCAAGGCTGATGTCCTCAAGGTGTTCCACGCCGCGGGCCAGGACCTCGAGATCATCTACAACCTGACGGGCACGACGCCGTCGCCGCTGTTCGACACCCAGGTCGCGGCGATGGCGCTCGGCATGGGCGAGCAGGTCAGCTATTCGAACCTTGTCCAGTCGTACCTTGGCATCGCCGTCGACAAGGGCGCACGCTTCACCGACTGGGCGCGACGGCCGCTCGCCGCGAGCCAGATCGACTATGCCATCGGCGACGTGACGCACCTCGCCGCGCTGTTCCCCAAGATGGTCGCGCGGCTGAAAAAGACCGGGCGCGGCGCGTGGCTCGACGACGAGATGGCGCGCGTGTGCGACCCCGCGACCTATGCCAACGATCCTGATATCGCGTGGCAGCGCGTCCGCATCAGCAGCCGCAAGCCCGAGGTGCTCGGCCGGTTGAAGGCACTCGCCGCGTGGCGCGAGCGCGAGGCGAAGGCCAAGGACGTGCCGCGCCAGCGCATCGTCAAGGACGAGACGCTCGGCGAACTCGTGTCGGGGCCACCGAAGGCGCAGGCCGACCTCGCGCGCTTCCGCGGACTGTCGCAGACGTGGGCGACGAACGATATCGGCCGCCGCCTGATGGCCGCGCTCGCCGCCGCCGCGCCGCTGCCCGACGCCGAGATGCCGGCGCGCGACGCCCCCCGCCCCGGGCTGTCGAGCGAGGGTGCGCTGATCGCCGACCTGCTCAAGCTGCTCCTCAAGATCCGCGCCAAGGAGGCGAACGTCGCCCCCAAGTTGATCGCGCGCAACGAGGAGCTCGACGCGATCGCCGGCGGCGTCCGCGCCGGCCTCGCCATCCTGTCGGGCTGGCGCCACGACGTGTTCGGCAAGGACGCGCTGGCGTTGGTCGACGGCCGGCTGGGATTCGTGGTCCGGGATCGCAAGCTGCTGATGACCGCCGTCGAGGCATGACATCGGGCCGTTACGGCAGAGGCGATCGATCAATCTTAGTGGAATAAGCGGTTTTACAGATAAGTCCGGCTGGGCGATACGGTGCCAGCGAGGCCTTGGGATGGAGACGACGATGGACGCGCGCGTTGGCGATACCACAGAGAGCAAGTGCCCGGTCGTGCGACCGAGCGGACACCGCAACCGCGACTGGTGGCCGCAGAACCTTCGCCTTGAGGGCCTCAACCAGCACAATCCGCGCTCCGACCCGATGGGGCCCGACTTCGACTATGCGGCCGAGTTCGCTACGCTCGACCTCGACGCGGTCGTCGCCGACCTGACCGCGCTGATGACCGATTCGCAGGACTGGTGGCCGGCCGACTTCGGCCACTACGGCGGACTGTTCATCCGTCTCGCGTGGCACAGCGCCGGGACGTACCGCACGATCGACGGCCGTGGCGGCGCGGGCGGCGGGCAGCAGCGGTTCGCCCCGCTCAATTCGTGGCCCGACAACGGCAACCTCGACAAGGCGCGCCGCCTGCTGTGGCCGATCAAGGCCAAGTACGGCCGCAAGCTGAGCTGGGCCGACCTGTTCGTCCTCGTTGGCAATGTCGCAATCGAATCGATGGGCGGCGAGACGTTCGGCTTCGCCGGCGGCCGCCCCGACACGTGGGAGCCCGAGGAGCTCTATTGGGGGCCCGAGGGATCGTGGCTCGGCGACGAGCGCTACAGCGGTGAGCGCCAGCTCCATAACGCCCTCGGCGCGGTTCAGATGGGGCTGATCTACGTCAATCCCGAAGGGCCGAACGGCAATCCCGATGCGCTCGCGTCGGCGCGCGACATCCGCGAGACCTTTGCCCGGATGGCGATGAACGACGAGGAGACCGTCGCGCTCATCGCCGGCGGCCACACCTTCGGCAAGACCCACGGGGCCGGCGACCCGTCGTTCGTCGGGGTCGAGCCCGAGGGCGCGGTGATCGAGGACCAGGGCCTCGGCTGGCGCAGCAAGCACGGCACCGGCCACGGCGGCGACGCGATCACCTCGGGCCTCGAGGTGACGTGGAGCCAGACGCCGACGGCGTGGTCGAACCACTATTTCGACAACCTGTTCAAGTTCGAATGGGAACAAACGACGAGCCCGGCCGGAGCCAAGCAATGGGTGGCGAAGGATGCCGTCGCCGACATCCCCGATGCGCACGACCCGGCGAAGAAGAAGCTGCCGATGATGCTGACCAGCGACCTCGCGCTCCGCGTCGACCCGGAATACGAGAAGATCAGCCGGCGGTTCTACGAGAACCCCGACCAGTTCGCCGACGCCTTCGCTCGCGCGTGGTTCAAGCTGACCCACCGCGACATGGGGCCGATCCAGCGCTATCTCGGCAAGCTCGTCCCCGCCGAGCCGCTGATCTGGCAGGACCGCATCCCCGCCGGCCAGCCGATCGGCGACGCCGACGTCGCGACGTTGAAGGCGAAGATCCTCGGCTGCGGCCTGACGGTGCCGCAGCTGGTCGGCGCGGCGTGGGCCTCGGCCTCGACCTTCCGCGGGTCGGACAAGCGCGGCGGAGCCAATGGTGCCCGCGTCGCCCTCGCCCCGCAGAAGGACTGGGAGGTCAACAACCCGGCCGACCTCGCCGAGGTGCTGGCCAAGCTGACCGCGATCAAGGCCGAACACGCGAACGTTTCGCTCGCCGACCTGATCATCATCGGCGGCGCGGCAGCGGTCGAGCAGGCGGCGAAGACCGCCGGCGTCGACGTGGTGGTGCCGGTGTCGACCGGGCGCGGCGACGCGACGGCGGAGGCGACCGATGCCGACTCGTTCGCGGCGCTCGAGCCCGCCGCCGATGGCTTCCGCAATTACCGGCGCGGCGAGCAGTTCTTCGCGCCCGAGGAGGCGTTGGTCGACCGCGCCCAGCTCCTGCGCCTGAGCGCGCCGGAGATGACCGTCCTCGTCGGCGGTCTCCGCGTCCTTGGGGCCAATGCCCACGGGGCCGAGGCGGGGGTGTTCACCGACCGGGTTGGAACGCTGTCGAACGACTTCTTCGTGCATCTGCTCGAAACCGACGTCGAGTGGTCACCGGCGGGAACCGACAATGCCTTCACCGGCCGCGATCGGCGTACCAAAGCGGCGAAGTACACGGCGACGCGCGTCGACCTGATCTTCGGCTCGCACTCGGAGCTGCGCGCGCTGGCCGAGGTCTATGCGATGAGCGATTCGACGGAGAAGTTCGTCCACGACTTCGTGAGCGCGTGGACCAAGGTGATGGACGCCGACCGCTACGATCTCGTCACGACTCCGACCCATGCGGCGGCCGACGCCGGCGAGGCGGTGCCGGCGCACGCGTGAGGCGCGACCGAGGGCGATGTCCACGCGGGACATCGCCCTCCCTCGCGGTCCGGGGTATCCGCGCCTAGTTGCGTTCGCCGTAACGGTTTTGATAGCCTGTAGCCGAGATGCACCGGGGCCGCCATGCCGATCAACCATGACCTAGGCAAGGCCGGCGTCCATCAGGGCGACGGCCCGCGTTGCGGCGCGGCATGCGCGCTTCAGATCCTGACGCTGCTCAAATGCACCAAGACCAAGGACACGGTCGGCTACGTCATGTCGAAGACGAAGACGACAGGCTTGGTCGAGTTCCTCGGCAGCACCCCGCGCAACATCGCGACCTTCGTCCTCGACCGCTTCAACGCACTCAACACCACCACCGAGACGCTGACCGTCTACCGCCTGTCGTCGGCGTCGACCTTCCTGCCTTGGCTGCAACCCCTCGCCGCGTCGAACGGCTTCTATCCAAAGCTCACCGGCGTTCTCGGCGACGACGATATCGTCCTCCGCTTTGTCGCGTCGACCGGCATCGCGGTGACAAGTCATTTCGTGTTGGAGACCCGCCGCAACGGCGCGGTTTACATCATGAACCCGAGCGACAGTTTACCCCGGCCGTCGAGGATTTCGTTCAGCAATTGGCTCTCCTCTGAACCGTTCAAGGAAACCGGCCTCGACCTTGTCTTCCGCCTCGCGTGATCGAGGTCATCCCACCCGCTCTGCCGCCCCCAGCCCAAGCGCTCCCGCCAGCGCCTTCAGCCGCCGCGTGACCGCCTCGCCGAACAGCGGCGCATCGGCGGCGGCGAGCGTCAGCACCAGCGTTCCCTCCTCGACCGTCAGCCGGCTCGCGGTCAGCGGTGCGGCGGTGCCGCCGGTCAGGCGCTGGCCGAGGCGTAGCGCGAGGCCCCACGCGCGGGCGGTGGCGAGCGCCTCGGGCGATG
>CAHJWT010000199.1 GCA_903643075.1 Sphingomonadaceae bacterium
GCGGTCAGCGGCCGCATCCGCTTGCCGAGCCCCGCCGCGAGCACCATCGCCGCCTGCGGCACGACCGCGTCGACCTCGGGCCGCAGCGCGAGCGGGACGGCGAAGCGGGTCACTTCGGTATCCGCCGGGCCGCCACCGGAACGTTGGCGGCGAACCAGTCCGCGACCGGGGCCAGCGCAGGATGCGCGATGTTGCCCGCGAACAGCCGCCACAGCCGCGGCAGGCGCTCGACGTAGCCCTGTCGGCCGTCGCGGTCGCGCAGCCGGGTGAAGATGCCGATGATCTTCGCATTGCGCTGGCCACCGAGCACTTCGTAGGCAGCGCGGAAGGCGGCGGCGTCGGCGACGCCGGCGGCGGCGACGTAGCGCGCGATCATCGCCTCCTCCAAGCCCGGCGACAGGTCGCGCCGCGCGTCCTGGAGGAGCGAGACGAGGTCGTACGCCGGATGCCCGGCAAGTGCGTCCTGGAAGTCGAGCAGCCCGAGCCCGCGCACCCCCGGCCGGTCGAGCAGCATCAGGTTATCGGCGTGATAGTCGCGGAGCGTCAGCACCGGCGCGGCGGCGGTCGCGGCGACGACCGGTCCCCACGCCGCGCGCCACGCCGCGTCGTAGCCGGGGGCCTCGGCCAGCCCGACCGCGGGCAGGTACCAGTCGGGCAGCAGCCGCACCTCGCGGAGCAGCACCGCCTCGTCGTACGGTGCGAGCGGCGGGGCCGGCTGGCGGTGGAGATCGGCGAGGAGGTCGATCGCCGCCGCATAGGTCGCGCGCTCGCGTTCCGGTTCGGCCGCGAGGACCGGGGTCGCGCGCGCGTCGCCGAAATCATCGAGCAGTATCAGCCCGTCGTCGAGGTCGATGCCGAGCGGTCGCGGCACCGAGAAACCGAACCGGTCGAGCATGTCGCCGACGGCGAGGAACGGCCGGCTGTCCTCGTGCTCGGGCGGCGCATCCATCAGCACCGCGGTCCGCAAGCCGTCGGTCACGCGGAAATAGCGGCGGAACGAAGCGTCGCCGGCGAGTGGCTCGATCCGCGCCCCCGCCCACCCGTGCCGCGCGAGGAAGGCCGGTGCCGCGACGGGCGGGATCATCGTGGCAGCGGCGGGAGCAGGTCGGGCGGCGGCCATCGGCCTTCCCATGACGGCGGCACGCCCCAAGTCAAGGTCCGCGTCGCCTCCCCCGCGCCGTCCAGCCGCAACCGCAGCGCGTCCGCAGACGCTGGGTCGCCGAGCCGCTCGGGCCATTCGATCAGGACGACCGCGTCGTCGGCCTCGTCGAGCCCCAGTGCGTCGGCCTCCGCCGGCGAGTCGAGCCGATAGAGATCAACGTGCCATAGCGGCGGACCGGTCGGATAGGTCTGGACGAGGGTGAAGGTCGGGCTAGGCACCTCGCCGGTCCAGCCGAGGCCGCGCAGCACGCCGCGGGCAAAGGTCGTCTTGCCCGCACCGAGATCGCCCGAGAGGTGGACGACATCGCCCGAGCGGAGGACGGTCGCCAACCGCCGCGCGACGGCGTCGAGCGCCTCGCGCGACACACCTGCCGACATCGCCAGCGGCTCAGTCCCCGTCGTCGCCATGATGTCGCGCGCCCTGCTCGCCGCCGAACTCGAAGCCCGCGTCGACCCGCGACAGCGCCCGTGAGACGCGTTCGTACAGCCGCGGAGCGGGATCGTTCGAGAACAGGACGTAGCGCATCAGGTTCTCGGCGGCGAGCTGCTGGCGCTTGTAGTGAGCGTAGACGGCGTAGGCGAGCGCGGCGATGCCGGTCACAGTCGTCTGGACGATCGCGGTCTCGAACACGGCCTTGACATAGGGGTAGCGCGCGGTGAGCGAGGCGACCAACGGGCAGATCAATACCGCCAGCCCGAACACCAGGGCGAAGACGAAGGCGATTTTGTTGAGCAGTGCGTAGCTCCACGCCTTGATGTAGAGGCGGTCAGCATCGCGACACGGTCGCCGTCCGCTGCCCACCGCGACTGGCCGTAGTCGAGGAGCATCCGCGCGCTCGTCCGGTTGGTCGCCAGCACCGCCATCGCATCAGACTACATGCGGATGCCGCCGCGGGCCAGCGCCTCAGCCGACGCGGCTGGCGGGGTGGATGGCAGCGTCGGTCTTGGCGAAATCGCGACCGGTGCAGAGGATGGGGAGACCGCTAACCTTCGCGGTGGCATAGACCATCAGGTCGATGAGATTGAGCGACACACCACTGCTGTTGCCTTTGCCGTAACGCACGCCTGCTTCGCCGGCGGCTGTCGCCATCGCCACATCGAACGGTGCGACCGACATCCCGCTGCGATAAAGCAGATCGATCAGCACGACCGTGTCGGGGTTGGGCAGGTTTCGCTCCAACGACGTGACCAAGCCGAGTTCAACCAGGGCCGGTGCCGGAAACAGGCTTGGTCCCACGACGACCACGTCGGCGATGTCCGCGTAGTCCGGCTCGCGCCGGACGATTGCGACCAGTGCCGATGTGTCGATCACGAACTGCGGCGTCACCGCGGCAAGCCGCGCTCATCGTACGTCATGGCATCGAACTCGGCCATCGACGGCATCTTGTGTCGAGCAAATCGATCGACGATATCCTCTAGTTCGAGCCGTCGCCTTCGTACATCCTCGGGAATATCGGGAAGCGGCGTACGGTCGAGCGCTTCTTCGATGACTTCCACCTGGCTTCTCCCATTCCTGGTCAACGCAGCGAGCAATGCCGCAGCCTTGTCCGAACGAATGGTGATTGCTTGCTGGGCGCGGCGCGGCTTCATCACCGCAGCGTCATACTCCGGCGTGCCAGCACGCGCAAGCCTGTGTGCAAGTACGCGCCTCTCAATACCGGTAATGATCCGGCTTGAACGGTCCCGCCTGCGGCACGCCGATGTAATCCGCCTGCTTCTTGGTCAGCGTCGTGAGCTTCACACCAAGCTTCTCCAGATGCAGGCTGGCGACCTTCTCGTCCAAATGCTTGGGCAGGACGTAGACGTCGTTCTGGTACTGCTCGGGGCGGGTGAACAGCTCGATCTGGGCGAGCGTCTGGTTGGTGAAGCTAGCGCTCATGACGAAGCTCGGGTGACCGGTGGCGTTGCCGAGGTTGACCAGCCGCCCCTTCGACAAGATGATGATCTGCTTGCCGTCGGGAAACTCGACGAGGTCGACCTGCGGCTTGACCTCGGTCCACTTGTAGTTCGACAGCGCCGCGATCTGGATCTCGCTGTCGAAGTGGCCGATATTACAGACGATGGCCATGTTCTTCATGCCCGCCATGTGCTCGGCGGTGATGACGTCGGCGTTGCCGGTCGCGGTGACGAAGATGTCGGAGCGTGTCACCGCCTCGTCCATCGTCACCACCTCGAACCCCTCCATCGCCGCCTGGAGGGCGCAGATCGGGTCGATCTCGGTGACGAGCACGCGCGCGCCGCCGTTCCTGAGCGACTGCGCGCTGCCCTTGCCGACGTCGCCAAAGCCGGCGACGGTCGCGACCTTGCCGGCGAGCATGACGTCGGTGCCGCGGCGGATCGCGTCGACGAGGCTCTCCTTGCAGCCGTAGAGATTGTCGAACTTCGACTTGGTGACGCTGTCGTTGACGTTGATCGCCGGGAACGGCAGCTCGCCCTTCTTGGCGATGGCGTAGAGGCGGTGAACGCCGGTCGTCGTCTCCTCGCTGACGCCCTTGATGGTCTTGACCGTCTCGGTGAGGTAGCCCGGCCGCGCGGCGACGAACGCCTTGAGCGCGCGCTGCATCTCGACCTCTTCCTCGTTCTCGGGCTCAGGCATCGTCTGCCCGGCCTCGAGCTTCGCCCCCCACAGCGCGAACATCGTCGCGTCGCCGCCGTCGTCTAGGATCATGTTGCAGGTGGCGTCGCCCCAGTCGAAGATGCGGCCGACATAGTCCCAATAGTCGGCGAGGCTTTCGCCCTTGACCGCGAACACCGGCACGCCGGTGGCGGCGATTGCGGCGGCGGCGTGGTCCTGGGTCGAGAAGATGTTGCACGTCGCCCAGCGCACCTCGGCCCCGAGCGCGGTCAGCGTCTCGATCAGCACCGCGGTCTGGATCGTCATGTGGAGCGATCCCGTGATCCGCGCCCCCTTGAGCGGCTGCGACGCGCCGAACTCGGCCCGCAGCGCCATCAGCCCCGGCATCTCGGTCTCGGCGATCTCGATCTCGCGCCGCCCCCAGTCGGCGAGCTTGAGATCGGCGACGACGTGATCGACGGGGGCTACGGCAAGCGGCTGGGTAGCCATGGGGGAAGCTCCGATGGGGATGCGCGCGAATTAGCCGGAGGAGCCGGTACGGGCAAGCATAAAGATATCTTTATACGACGTCGCCGCACGTGTCGGGCCGCGGTTTCCGCATTGCGGCCGGGCCCGGTCAGTCCGCCGACCCGTCGCGCGGCCCGCGCCCGATCCGATACGGCCCATCCCGCGCCGCCAGCCGCCGGCCGCGCCAGCTGAGCTGCACGCGACCCTCGGCGACGAGCGCATCGACCGCGGCGTGGACTGCCGGCATCGCCGCCC
>CAHJWT010000200.1 GCA_903643075.1 Sphingomonadaceae bacterium
AGACCGAGGCCGACGACGGTGCGCTGATCGGGCCGTGGAACGCGTGGCTCCACGAGCCGGTGATCGGCAAGGCGATCTGGGACCTGACCCTGGCGATGACGGCGCAGGCGAGCCTGCCCGATCCGATCCGCCAGATCGTCATCCTTGTCGTCGGCGCGCGCTTCGACGCGGCGTACGAGCTGTACGCCCACATCGCCGTCGCCGAGAAGGAGGGCATGTCGCCTGAGCGGCTGGCGACGATCACCGCCGACCTCAAGCCGGTCGATTTCAGCCCCGAGGAGAGCATCGCCTTCGACCTCGCCTACGCCCTCGTGCGCGGCGGGACGCTGCCCGAGCCGATCTACGCGCTGGCGCTCAAGACCTTTGGCCAGCACGGCCTTAACGAGATGATCTACCTCGTCGGCCTCTATGCGATGGTGTCGACGACGCTCAACGGCTTCAACATCCCTGTGCCCGAGCGTGACTGAGCCGACCGCCGCGCCGGAACCGCCCCGCCCGACCGGTACCCCGTTCGAGGCGGTCGCGCTGCTCCTCCAGGGCGGCGGCGCGCTCGGGGCGTACCAGGCCGGCGTCTACGAGGCGCTGGTCGAGGCCGGTATCCGCCCGACGTGGCTTGCCGGCATCTCGATCGGCTCGATCAACGCCGCGATCATCGCCGGCAACCCAGCGCCCGACTGCATCGCCCAGCTGCGCGGCTTCTGGGAGCTGGTCAGCGACGGCGGCGACGGCGGCTGGGCCGAGTGGCTCGGCCGGCTGGCCAGCGGCGATGCTGCGCGCGGCTGGACCAACCAGTTCGCCGCCGGTCATGTGATGTCGGCGGGAGTGCCCGGCTTCTTCGGCCCGCGCTTCCTGCCGCCGTACCTCGCGCTGCCGGGGACGCCGGAAGCGACGAGCTGGTACGACACCGGCGCGCTCAAGACGACGCTCGAGCGCTTCGTCGATTTCGACCGGATCAACGCCCGGAAGACGCGCTTCTCGGTCGGCGCGGTCAACGTCGCCACCGGCAACTTCGCCTATTTCGACAACGCAACCGACACCATCCGACCCGACCACATCATGGCCAGCGGCGCGCTGCCGCCGGCCTTCCCCGCGGTCGAGGTCGACGGCGAATTCTATTGGGACGGCGGCATGGTGTCGAACACCCCGCTCGACTGGGTGCTGTCGGCGCAGTCCGATCTCGACACGCTGATCGTCCAGGTCGACCTGTGGCCGGCGCGCGGCGACCTGCCGCGCGACCTTGCCCACGTCGCGACGCGGATGAAGGAGATCCAGTATTCGAGCCGGACCCGCGCCGCGACCGACGGTTTTCGCCGGCGGCAGAAGCTGCGCGCCGCGTTCGACGAGCTGCGCCGTCGCCTGCCCGACGACCTCGCCATGTCCGACGAGGTCAAGCTGCTCGCCGCCGAGAGCGATCCGGCAAGGGTCAACATCGCCCAGCTCGTCTACCGCTCGCCGACCTACGAGGGCCAGTCGAAGGACTACGAGTTCTCGCGCCGGACGATGGAGGAGCACTGGGCCGCCGGCAAGCGCGACGCCGCGCTGACGCTCGCCCACCCCGAGGTCACCACCCTGCCCGCCGAGCCGTTCGGCGTCGACGTCTTCGACTTCACCGCCAAGGAGTAGCCTCATGCAACTCGCCGACAAGGTCGCCGTCATCACCGGAGCCGCAAGCGGCATCGGCAAGGACATCGCCAAGGTCTTCATCGCCGAGGGCGCAAAGGTGGCGATCGCCGACCTCAACCTCGACGCCGCCAACGCGACCGCGGCCGAGTTCGATCCGTCGGGCGATCGCGCGATCGGCGTGGCGATGGACGTGACCCGCGAGGACCAGGTCGACGCCGGGATCGAGACGGTCGCGGCGAAGTTCGGCGGCATCGACATCCTGGTCTCGAACGCCGGCATCCAGATCGTCGCGCCGGTCGACCAGTTCAAGTTCGACGACTGGAAGAAGCTCCTCGCGATCCACCTCGACGGTGCGTTCCTCACCACGCGCGCGTGCCTCAAGCACATGTACGCCGGCCGCGGCGGCAGCGTCATCTACATGGGGTCGGTCCATTCGAAGGAGGCGTCGCCGCTGAAGGCCCCCTACGTCACCGCCAAGCACGGCCTGATCGGGCTGGCCAAGGTCGTCGCCAAGGAAGGCGCAAAGCACAACGTCCGCGCCAACGTCATCTGCCCCGGCTTCGTCCGCACGCCGCTGGTCGACAAGCAGATCCCCGAGCAGGCGAAGGAGCTCGGCATCAGCGAGGACGACGTGGTCCGGACGGTCATGCTCAAGGAGACGGTCGACGGCGAGTTCACCACCGTCGACGACGTCGCCCGCACCGCGCTGTTCCTTGCCGCCTTCCCGACCAACGCGCTGACCGGCCAGTCGATCGTCGTCAGCCACGGCTGGTTCATGCAGTGATTGAGCCCGATCACCGGTCGACGTTCGCGGAGCCGCTCAGAACGCCTTGCTGATGCCGCCGAAGAACGCGCGGCGCTGGCCGAACTGCGGCGCGCCGACGCCGACGCCGGTGCCGTCGCGGATTTCGTAGACGTGGTCGAAAGCGTTGACGATGTCGAGGCGGACGGTCACGCCCTTGAGCACGCCCGGCCCGTCGAACGTCTGCGCCAGCCCGAAGTTGACCGCGACGTACGACGGCAGCTTGGCCCCGTTGGGGACATCGTTGACGTCGTCGTCGGCGCGCAGGCCGTCGCCGTAGATCGCGTCGAAGCTCGGCGTCAGCTTGCCGATACCATCGTCGAAGGCGTAGCTCGCACCGCCCGACGCCGTCCAGTTCTGCGAGTGGTCGGTGAAGATATAGTGGGTGCGGATATAGTCGAGTTCGTCCGCGCCGAAGAAGAACTGGCTCGAGACGATGTTCCTGCCCTTTTCACGGCCGTGGGTGGCGTTGCCGTAGATCTGCAGCGGTCCCTTGCGATACGCCGTTGTCAGTTCGATGCCCCAGGCATAGCCGCGTGCGTAGTTGAACGGGGCGAGAACGACCGCCTCGCCGAACTGACCCTCGTCGAGGAGGTTCTTCTTGATCTTGTAATAGCCGTCGACGCCGACGGTCAGGCCGGGGAGCACCGTCTGGAGGACACCGGCGTCGAAGTAATGCTCGCGCTCCGCCTTGACCGGGTCGGCGGTGGTGATCTCCGACGCCTTGGTCGTGTTGTTGAACTGGGCGACGGTCGTCGTCCCGACCAGCTCCTGCGGCGGCGGGGTGAAGTCGCGCGCGTAACCGGCGTGGAAGGCGGTGTTCCTGGTCGGCGCATAGACGATGTTGACCCGCGGGCTGACCTGATTCTCGACGGTGTACGCGTCGACGGCGTCGAACCGCGCGCCGAAGTTGACCGTCAGCTCGGGCGTGATCGTCCATTCGTCCTGCAGGTAGACGCCGTAGAGCTGCCCGGTCTTGTTGGCGACGACGGTGGTTGCGGCAGGAAAGTCGGTGATCGGTCCGTCGTCGTCGGTCGCGAGCGTCAGCGACGTGTCGCTCGACCGCGTCCGCTCGTTCTGGAAGAAGACGCCGCCGCGGAGCGTATGGTGGTCGCCGAGCTTGTACGACGCATCGGCCTGGACACCGTAGGCGAGGCTCGACAGCCGCGAGCGGTCGGAGAAGCCGTTGAAGATGATGTCGCCGTTCGCCGGGTCGGGGGTGAACGTCGTCCGCGAATAGCGGATGAACGGCGCGACCTGGAGCGACAGCGGCCCGGCCGAATACTGGTACGCAACGACGCCATAATAGGTATATTCGTGCTGGCTCTGGTCGAGCCGCGATGAATCGAAGGTCGACACCCCGTTGACCGTGAACGCCGGGTCCTGGCCGGGGTTGTTGGGGATCTGGAAGCGCCCGGTCGACGCGCCGCCGAAGGCACTAATCCGGCTCGTCTCGGACAGGATCTGGCTGGCATAGACGAAGCCCTTGAGCTGGTCGGTGCGGTCGTGAATCGCGTCGCGCGACGACGTCGGGTTTTCGATGCCGAGGTCGTTCCGCAGATAGCTGCCGCTTGCGTAGTAGTTGAACCCGCCGCTCGACCCCTTGACCTGCACGCTCGGCTCGATCGTGCCGCGCTCGCCGCCGTAGAGCGCGACCTCGCCGCCGTCGGCGAACGCCCCGGTCTGGGTCGCGATGTTGACCACCCCTGAGGTGCGGTAGCCGTACTGCGCCGGCAGCGTGCCCGTGAGGAGCGAGATCGAGTCGGCGAGGCGGGTGTCGATCGTCTGGCCGAAGCCGGTGATGCTCTCGGGCACGATGACGCCGTTGATCCTGTATTGGAGGTTGGCGTGCTCGTTGCGCACGTGGATCTGACCATAGCTGTCCTGTGCGACGCCGGGGGCCTGGAGGAGGAGGTTGGTCAGGCTGCGGTCCTGGCCCTGCGGCTGGGTGACGATCGCGGCGCGGTCGAAGGTGTAGCGGCTCGCCCCGAGGCTCGGCAGGATCGCGTCGCGCGCCGCGTCGAGCCGGCGCGCGGTGACGACAATCTCGTCGGTTCCTCCCGTG
>CAHJWT010000201.1 GCA_903643075.1 Sphingomonadaceae bacterium
CCGACGCGGCCAGCACCGCGACGACGGCCGCGACGTCGCCGAGGGGCGGCGGCACGACGATGCCGTCGACCCGGTCGACGAGCAGGCGTTCGGCGGCGGCGACGGCGTCGGCCGCGTCGCATTTCTCGACGACGAGGCCGACGCCTGCGCGGCGGACCTCGTCGAGGCTGCCGAGGAGGAACTCGCCGAGGTAGGCGGCGCTCGGATTACCGTAGAGCAGGCCGAGGCGGATGCGGTCGGCCCCGGCGAGGCGCTGCGCTGACGGATCGGGGACATAGCCGAGCGCGGCGACGGTCGCCTCGACGCGCGCCCGCGTCGCCGCGCCGACGCGGGGGTCGCGGTTGACGACGCGGGACACGGTCATCGCCGACACGCCGGCGGCGGCGGCGACATCGCGGATGGTGACGGTGCCGCTGCCGCGACGGCGTGGCGTCATCGACAACCCTCGGCGAGGCTGCCGAACCCGGCGCACGTGCTTGGCGGCGCGCTGTCGTCGACTAGGGTACTGGACAGAATCATGCGATTATGTTACCGCTACCATTGCGATGAGCAATGACATACAGCGGCTAGGCAGCACGCCTGGCACTGAAATCGAGTGGCGCGCGTGACCCTCCTCGTCTTCGGCGCGACCGGCGACCTATGCCAACGGATGGTCCTGCCATCGCTGTTCGGCCTCGCTGCCGACGGCTTGCTGCCCGCCGACCTGCGGATCGTGGCGACGGCGCGAAGTCGCCTCGATACCGCCGCTTACCGAGATCTCGCCGGCCGGGCGCTGGCCGAGCACCTCGACGCCGACCGGCTGGTTCCGACCGCCGTCGCTGCCTTCCTCGACCGGTTGACCTACGTGCCGCTCGATGCGACCGACCCGGCGGCGTTCGGCGCGCTGGCCGCGGCGGTCCGCCCCCTCGCGCCGTCGGGTGACGACCTCGCCATTTTCCTGTCGACCGCGCCGTCGCTGTTCGGCCCGACCATCGCCGGGCTGGTCGCGGCCGGGCTCGCCGGTCCTGGCACGCGCCTCGCGCTCGAGAAGCCGCTCGGGGCCGACCTCGCGTCGAGCCGCGCGATCAACGACCAGGTCGCCGCCGCCTTCCCCGAGGCGCGGACCTTCCGCATCGACCACTACCTCGGCAAGGAGACGGTCCAGAACCTGCTCGCGCTGCGCTTCGGCAACGCGCTGTTCGAGCCGCTGTGGCACACCGGCGGTATCGACCACGTCCAGATCACGGTGTCGGAGACGATCGGCGTCGAGGGCCGCGGCGAATATTACGACGGGATGGGGGCGCTGCGCGACATGGTGCAGAACCACATGCTCCAGCTCGTCGCGCTGGTGGCGATGGAGCCGCCGGCGCGGTTCGACGCGACCAGCGTCCGTGACGAGAAGGTCAAGGTGCTGCGCTCGCTCCGTCCGATCGACGCGGCGACGGTCGAGGCGTGCAGCGTCGTCGGTCAGTACGGCGACGGCGCGGCGAGCGGCGCGGTGGTCGCGTCGTACGCGACCGACCTCGGCCATGCGTCGCGGACCGAGACCTTCGTCGCGCTCAAGGTCCACGTCGACAACTGGCGCTGGAAGGGCGTGCCGTTCTACCTGCGCACCGGCAAGCGGCTGCCGGCGCGGCAGTCGGAGATCACCATCGCCTTCAAGGCCGTGCCCCACTCGATCTTCGGCACGACGGGCGGCGCGCTACGGCCCAACCGGCTCGTCATCCGCCTCCAGCCGCACGAGAACATCCGCCTGTCGATCATGGCCAAGGAACCGGGGCTCGACCGCGACGGGCTGCGCCTGCGCGAGGTGCCGCTCGACATCGGCGTGCCGAACGCCTTCGCCGACGTCCGCCGCCGCATCGCCTACGAACGCCTGCTCCTCGACCTGATCGCCGGCGATCCGACGCTGTTCGTCCGCCGCGACGAGGTCGAGGCGCAGTGGACCTTCATCGACGCGATCCGCGCCGGGTGGCAGGCGGCGGGAATGACGCCGAGGCCGTACGCGGCGGGAACATGGGGACCGTCGGCGGCGATCGCGCTGACCGAGCGCGACGGCGTCAGCTGGTATGATTAGGCCGGTGTGGGCGGCCGACGGCGGCGACGCTGCCGTCGTCGCGCGTGTCGCCGAGCTGGTTCGCCGGCCGGGGATGAAGACGCTGAGCGTCCCCGGCGGGACGACGCCGGGCCCGATCCTGACGACGCTCGCGGCGCTACCGCTGCCGTGGCATACGGTGACGCTGCTCCCCGGCGACGAGCGCGTCGTTCCCGAGACTCACCGCGCGAGCAACGTCGGTTTCCTCCGCCACGTGTTCGGCGCGACGGCGGCGAAGGTCGTGCCGCTCGCCGCCGGCATGGTGTTGCCGCACCTCGATCTCGCCTGGGTCGGCGTCGGCGACGACGGCCACATCGCCTCGCTGTTTCCCGCCAACGAACCCGGACCAGCGGCGCCGGCCGGCGTCGTCGCGGTGACGCCCGATCCGCTGCCGGCGACGGCGCCGTTCACGCGGCTGACGCTGACTCTGGCGGCGCTGGCGGCCGCCGAACGGATCATCGTCGTCGCCCGCGGCGCGGCCAAGCGCCAAGTGCTCGACGCCGCGATTGCCGGAGCCGATCTGCCGGTCGCGCGTCTGTTCGGCATGGCCCCGGTGACGATCTACTGGAGCGCGGCATGACCCTCCATCCCGTCGTCGCCGCCGTCACCGACCGGATTGTCGAGCGCAGCCGGGCCGGGCGGACGCGCTACCTCGACCTGATCGCGCGCGAGGCCGACCGCGGGCTCGGCCGACCGGCGCTGTCGTGCGGGAACCTCGCGCATGGCTTCGCCGCGGCGGAGGGCGACAAGGCGGCGATCCGCGGCGGCCTGGGGCCGAACCTCGGCATCGTCACCGCGTACAACGACATGCTGTCGGCGCACCAGCCGTACGGCCGCTATCCCGAGCTGATCAAGGTCTTCGCCCGCGAGGTCGAGGCGACGGCGCAGGTCGCCGGCGGCGTCCCGGCGATGTGCGACGGCGTCACCCAGGGCCAGGTGTCGATGGAGCTGTCGCTGTTCAGCCGCGACACGATCGCCCTGGCGACTGCGGTCGCGCTCAGCCACGGCATGTTCGACGGCGCGGCGCTGCTCGGCATCTGCGACAAGATCGTCCCCGGCCTGCTGATCGGCGCGCTGCGCTTCGGTCACCTGCCGGCGATCGGCATCCCCGCCGGGCCGATGCCGTCGGGGCTGCCCAACAAGGAGAAGGCGCGCGTCCGCCAGCTCGCCGCGGAGGGGAAGGCGAGCCGCGCCGAGCTGCTCGATGCCGAGGCGGCGAGCTATCACGCCCCGGGGACCTGCACCTTCTACGGCACGGCCAACTCGAACCAGATGATGATGGAGGTGATGGGCCTCCACGTCCCCGGCGCGGCGTTCGTCAACCCGGGCACCAAGCTGCGGCAGAAACTGACGCGCGCCGCGGTCCACCGGCTGGCGGCGATCGGCCACGGCGGCGGCGACTGGCGGCCCCTCGGCCACTGCGTCGACGAGCGCGCGATCGTCAACGCCGCGGTCGGCTTGTTGGCGACCGGCGGCTCGACCAACCACGCGATCCACCTGCCGGCGATCGCCCGCGCCGCGGGGATCGTCATCGACTGGGAGGACCTCGACCGGCTGTCGGGCGCGGTGCCGCTGATCGCGCGGATCTATCCCGGCGGCGATGGCGACGTGAACCGCTTCCACGCCGCCGGCGGCATGGCGTGGGCGATCCGCGAGCTGCTCGCGGCCGGGCTGCTCCACGGCGATCTACGCACCGTCGCCGGGGACAGCCTCGCCGACTATGCCCGGACGCCGGAGCTCGGCGGGGAGGTGCTGACATGGACCGATCCAGGTGTCGTCCCGATCGATCCGGGCATCCTGCGGACGGTTGCCGCGCCGTTCGCCCCCGACGGCGGAATGCGCCTGCTGACCGGCAATCTCGGCCGGGCGGTGTTCAAGACCTCGGCGGTGGCACGCGAACGGTGGACGGTCGAGGCCCCGGCGGCGGTGTTCGCCGACCAGGATGCCGTTCTCGCCGCGTTCAAGGCCGGCGTGCTCGAGCGCGACGTCGTGGTCGTCGTCCGCTTCCAGGGCCCGCGCGCCAACGGCATGCCCGAACTCCACAAGCTGACCCCGGCGCTCGGCGTGCTGCAGGACCGGGGCCACCGCGTCGCGCTGGTCACCGACGGCCGCATGTCGGGGGCGAGCGGCAAGGTGCCCGCCGCGATCCACGTCACCCCCGAGGCTGCCATCGGCGGACCGCTCGCGCGGCTCCGCGACGGCGACAGGGTGCGCGTCTGCGCCGTGACGGGCGGGCTCGAGACCAACGCCGACCTGACGGCGCGGGCCGTGGTCCCGCCGCCGCCGCCCGCCGACGGTACGGGCCGCGAGCTGTTCGCGATGATGCGCGTGGGTGTCGACGACGCTGAGCGCGGCGCGTCGGCGATGCTCGCCGCCGCCGGGCTGTGACC
>CAHJWT010000202.1 GCA_903643075.1 Sphingomonadaceae bacterium
GACGGCGTCGGCCGTCGTCGCCAGCACGGCGGCGCGCCGGTCGGGATCGTCCTTCAGCGTCCATGGCGCGGCGTCGGCGAAATAGGTGTTGGCGGCCGAGACCATCGCCATCAACGCCTCGACGCCGCGATGGAGCCGCAACGCCGTCATCTCCCGCCGGTAGACGGCCGTCTCGACATCGAGCGCCGCCGCGAGCGCCGCCGCCGCGGCGTCGTCCGCCGCCGCCGCTGCCGGCATCGTGCCGTCGCAGTTCCGCGCGATCATGCTCAGGCTGCGCTGCGCGAGGTTGCCGATCCCGTTGGCGAGGTCGGCGTTGGTCCGTTCGACGATCGCCCCATGGCTATAGTGGCCGTCGTCACCGAACGGGACCGCGGCGAGCATGAACCAGCGCAGCCGGTCGACGCCCAAGGTAGCAGCGAGCGCGAGCGGATCGACGACGTTCCCCGCCGACTTCGACATCTTGTCGCCGCCGCGGTCGAGGATGAAGCCGTGGCCGAACACCGTCTTCGGCAGCGCCAGCCCCGCCGACATCAGAAACGCCGGCCAATAGACGGCATGGAAGCGGACGACATCCTTGCCAATGACGTGGAGATCGGCCGGCCAGACGGCGTCGTAGCCCGCGCCGGGATAACCGGCGCCGGTCAGGTAGTTGGTCAACGCGTCGACCCAGACGTACATGACGTGCTTGCACGCGAGCGGGTTGGCGTCGGGGACCGGCACGCCCCAGTCGAAGCTCGTCCGCGAGATCGACAGGTCGCGCAGCCCACGCTCGACGAAGGCACGCATCTCGTTGATCCGGCTTGGCGGGGCGACCGGCGTCGGCTGGCTGTCATACCACGCGAGGAGGCGGTCGGCGTAGGCGGAGAGGCGAAAGAACCAGCTTTCCTCGACGGTCCATTCGACCGCCGTCCCCTGCGGCGACAAGCGGACCGGCGTGCCGCCGGCGTCGGTCGCGTCGATCAGTTCGCCCTCGTCGTAGTAGGCCTCGTCGCGAACCGAGTACCAGCCCTCGTAGCGGTCGAGGTAGAGGTCGCCGTTCGCCGCCATCGCGCGCCACAGCGCCTGGCTCGCGGCGATGTGGTCGGCGTCGGTCGTGCGGATGAAGCGGTCGTGGCTGATGTCGAGCGTCGCCGCCATCGCCTGGAATGCGGTGACCTGCGTGTCGACGTACGCCTTCGGCCCCATTCCGGCAGCGCGTGCGGCCTGCGCGATCTTTAGGCCGTGCTCGTCGGTGCCGGTGAGGAAGGTGACATGCTGGCCGCTCAACCGATGGTAGCGCGCGATGCAGTCGGTCGCGACGACCTCGTAGGCATGGCCCATGTGCGGCTTGCCGTTGGGATAGGCGATCGCCGTCGTAACATAATAGGCGTCAGGCGATTTCATGGACTTGCGCCGATAAGCTGAGTTCGGCGACAAGCTCGGCGAGGCGGAAAGCGGTCGCCTGGACGTCGAGGCTGAGCGGCAGCGACGACGTCGCGAGCGACGTCGCCTCCTCCCACAGCCGGATCGCGTGCGCCAGCCGCGGTCCGGTCAAGCGGCGCGCCTGCCCGGCGAGGAAGGCGGGAACCAGATCGAGGAACGCATCGAAACGCGGCCCGGCGGTCTTGCCGGCGAGGCTGCGCGCGAGCGTCAGCGCCCTCGCTCCCGCCGCCGCCGGGGTCGCGCGGACGAGGTCGTCGAGCGCCGCCTGCAGCCCGACAACGTCGGCGGCGGCGAGTTGGACCGCCCTCCCCGGCCGCCCTTCGGCGACGGTACGGAGGGCGGCGCGGTCGGCAACGGGGGTGTCAGCGAGTTCGGCGGCGAGCACGGTGTCGACCTCGTCGTCGCCCAGCGGCAGGAAGCGCAGGGTCCGGCAGCGCGAGCGGATCGTCGGCAGCAGGCGGCTCGGCGCATGGCTGACGGCGAGGAACACCGTGTTCGGCGGCGGCTCCTCGAGGTGCTTGAGGAAGGCGTTGGCGGCGTTGCGATTGAGGTCGTCGGCGGCGTCGACGACGATCACCCGCCAATCCGATAGCGCCGGGCGGCGGGTGAAGATGCTGCTCAGCGGCTCGCCGATCGTCGTGTCAGTACGAACGAATTGGTCGACCGCGATGCCGGGCCGCGGCTTGCCGGTTTTCGGGTTGTCGAGGATCGCGACGGTGCGGAAGTCGAGGTGGCTGCCGGCGGCGAGGAGGCGTGCGGTCGGGTGGGCGGCATCGACCGCGAAGTCGCCGTCGTCGACCCCACCGTGCGCGGCGCGGGCGAGCAGCCACGCCGCCGCGGCATGGGCGAAGCGCGCCTTGCCCACCCCACGCGGCCCGGCAAGAAGCCACGCGTGGTGGACGCGGCCCGACACGACCGCGTCACGGAACAGTTCGCCCTGCGCGGTGTGGCCGACAAGGCTCACGGCAGCAGCAGCTCGACCGCGCGCCATACCGCCGCGGCGACGGTGTCGACGTCGCCGGTCGCGTCGATCAGGCGGACGCGGTCGGGTTCCTGGTGGGCGACGTGGACGAACGACGCCGCGATGCGGTCGTGGAAGTCGCCGCCGGTCCGCTCAAAGCGGTCGAGGTGTCCGCGCGCCGTCGCCCGCGCCTCGCCGACGGCGACCGGGAGATCGAGCACCAGCGTCAGGTCGGGCCACAGGTCGCCGGTGGCGAAGCGGTGCGTATCGAGCAGGTCGGCCGCCGCCAGCCCCTTGCCCGCCCCTTGATAGGCCAGGGTCGAATCGACGAAGCGGTCCGCAACTACCCATTTACCGGCGGCGACCGCGGGGCGGATCAGCCGCGCGACATGGTCGGCGCGCGCGGCATTCATCAGCAGCGCCTCGGTCGTCGCATCCCAGCGATCGGGCTCACCCTCGACGACGAGCGCGCGGATCGCCTCGGCGCCCGGCGTTCCCCCGGGCTCGCGCGTCAAAACGACCTCAATGCCTTGGCCGCGCAGCCGGTCGGCGAGGATGAGCGCCTGCGTCGACTTTCCCGCCCCCTCCCCGCCTTCGAAGGTGATGAAGCGGCCGGTCATTTCCCGCCGAGCAAGGCCCGGAACGCGCTGCCGATGCGGGCGAAGCCGCCGGCCCGCTCGACCGCCTCGGCGGCGACGAGCGGCAGGCGCGCCGTCGGCAAGCCAGGCGTCGTCACGACGAGGTCGGCGACGTGCTGGCCCTTGGCAATCGGAGCCTTGACCGGGCCGTCGTAGATCAGCGTCACCTTGCGCGTCGCGCCGTAGCCGCGCGGCGCGGTGACGGCGAGGTCGGTCGCCCCGGTCAGCCCGACGTCGCTGGCCTGGCCGAGCCACACCGGCGCGCGGCCGACGACGACGCCAGCGCGCGCCAGCGGCACCGGCCCCCACGCACGATAGCCCCACTGCATGAAATCAACGCTTTGCGCGATCCGTTCGTTGAACGACTTCAACCCGGCGATGACCATGACGAGCCGCCGCCCGTCCTGCACCGCCGACCCGGTGAAGCCGTAGCCCGCCTCGTCGGTGTGCCCGGTCTTGAGCCCGTCAGCCCCGGCGACGCGGCCGAGGAGCGGGTTGCGGTTGGCCTGGGTGATGTCGTCGCCCTTGCCGAGCGTCTTGCCCCAGGTGAACGCCGTGTCCTTGTAGAACTTCGCGTAAAGCTGCGGGAAATCCCTGATCGTCCGTTCGGCGATGGTCGCGAGGTCGCGCGCAGTGACGGTTTCGCCGGGGTCGGGCCAGCCATTGGTGTTGGCGAAGTGCGAACCTTTGAGCCCCATCTTCGCCGCGGCGCGGTTCATCAGCGCGACGTACTGGTCCTCGGTCCCGCCGAGGCCCTCGCCGAGCGTGACGCAAGCGTCGTTGCCCGACAAGGTGATGATCCCGTGGAGGAGATTCTCGACGCTAACCTGCTCGTTGACTGACAGGAACATCGTCGAGCCTTGCGAGTGCCACTTGGTCCATGTCTCGGGGCGGACGGTGACCGTCTGGCCGAGCTTGGCCTCGCCGCGACTGAGCATGTCGAAGGCGACGTAGACCGTCATCATCTTGCCCATCGACGCCGGCGGCATCGGCTTGTCGGCGTCCTTGTCGGCGAGGACCATGCCGTTCGACAGGTCTTTCATGAAGAAGATCGGCGCCGAGGTGTTGAACTGCGGCATCGCCGGCGCTTGCGCGAGTGCGGGGACGGCGAGGCTGAAGGCGAGCACGGCGGGAACGAGGCGCATCGGAACTCCGGCAATCATTTCGGCGGCACGGCGACGACCGTCCGCGCGTCGGTGTAGCCCGCCGCCTGGACGCGCGCCAGCACCGGATTGGCGACGTCGGCCGACGCGAACGGCCCGAGGCGGACGCGCCACAGCCCGCTCGGCGCGGGCGTCACCGTCGTCGGCGCGAACGATACGAGGAACCCCTTGAGCCAGGCGGCGCGGCCGGCGTCGCTGACCGCGGCGACCTGGATGAAGACGCTGCCCGGCGCGGCGGCGGCGACGACCACGGGGACCGGCGGCGGCTCGTCGTCG
>CAHJWT010000203.1 GCA_903643075.1 Sphingomonadaceae bacterium
TCGGCGATGGGCCGATGCGCCGCGCCGCGCGGCGCGGGACCGCGTCGGCCCGTCCCGTCGAGCGTCGACGCGGCGAGGCCCGCCGTCGTCATCTGGCCGAACGCCTCGATCTCGCCCGCCATCGTTCGCCCCCGTTGCGTGGGTCGAGCGTGGCCGACTGGCATCGCTTTTTCAAGCGCGCGCGGCTACGACATGCTCTCGACGAGTCGTCGTCCGCGGGCTATATTCCCGTTTTGTTCGATCAAAAGGAAAAGCAATGGCCGGGGTCAACAAGGTCATTCTCGTCGGCAATCTCGGCAAGGATCCCGAGAGTCAGAGCTTCTCGAACGGCGGTTCGGTGGTCAAGTTCACGCTGGCGACGTCGGAATCGTGGCGCGACAAGACGACCGGCGAGCGCAAGGACAAGACCGAGTGGCACAACGTCGTGATCTACAACGAGAACCTGGGCAAGATCGCGAGCCAGTACCTGAAGAAGGGTAGCAAGGTCTATCTCGAGGGGGCGATCCAGTCGCGCAAATACCAGGACAACAGCGGCAACGACCGCTACATCACCGAGATCGTCCTGCAGAAGTTCCGCGGCGAGCTGACCTTGCTCGATGGCCGCGACGGCGGCGGCCGCGACGCGGGCGGCCCCGACGCCGCCTATGACCGGAGCCGCGACAATGCCAGTGGCTTCGGCGGCGGCAACGCGGCGGCGAAGAAGCCGGCGTTCGGCGGCGGCGGCGGGAACGCGTTCGACGATCTCGACGACGACGTGCCGTTCTAGGACTTCTGGATCAGCCACCTGCCCCTTCGCGCGTGGTGACGCTCCATTCGATGTGGATGCGAACCCACGCCCCGACCTGGCTCTCGCCGCCGACCCGTGGCGGCCGGACCTTGAACTGCCACGACGCCTGCCGCGCCGCGCGCGACAGGCCCGAGCCCGGCGGCGATTCGCCGAGTTCGTAGCAGTCCTCGACGCCGTAGTGCTCGATCGTCTTGCACGCGATCTCGCCCCAGCCGCCGCCTTCGGGCATCGTCCGCGGCAGGTAGGTGGCGAGCTCGGCGTGGCTCGGCTGGCGGTACCATTCGGCGTTGTACAACCGCGCGCCGCCGGGCCCGGCACCCGGACCATAGGCTTTGCCGCTGTCGCCGGTGCCGGCTCCGCCGGTCCCTTCCGCGCTCTGCTCCCCCTTGTGCGACGGCAGCTTCGAGATGTCGACCGCATCGAACATCTCGGTCTTGAACGGCACCGACTTCGCGTCGGGCTGCGGCGGGACCTTGACGATCGGCGTCGGGGCCTTGGTGACCTGCGGATGGCTGACCGCTTTCGGCGTCGCCTTGGGCTTTGGCGCAGCAGCTGCCTTAGGCAGGTTGATCAGGCGGACGACGGTCGGCGGCGGCTCGACCGGCCGCCGCGCCGACCGTGCGGTCAGGAGCGCGATCAGCAGCCCGAGGTGGATCAGGACGATCAGGATCAGCAGGACGACGCGCGCGCGGAGCGGCTCGCGTCGCCGCTCCGGCGGCAGGGACAAGGCAGCCGCAACCATCGCCCCAGCGCCTAACGGGTACGCCAACGGGCGACAACGACCATCGTCTCATCCATGCACGGGATCGCGGCAGATCGACAATCGGATGGATTGCGCCCGTCGCGCACGGGTCGCCGCGAGCCCATTACGTGCGGAAACGAGCCGATCCCTCGCGTCGCGCCGGTCGCGCATGAATTAATTTGCAGCAACGACCGTACGTCGATAGCTTTCCCGGTACGGCCCGTCAGTGGCCAATCAAGGGGGGGACGATGAAGAGTCGGTCGATTCTGCTGGTGACGTGTGTCGCGGCGACGTGGAGCACGGCTGCGCTGGCGCAGAGCGCGACGGTCGCCAGCGACAGCAACGGCGCGGCCCAGCAGCCGCGCAACGTCGACGAGATCACCGTCACCGCGCAGAAGCGCGAGCAGAGCCTGCAGAACGTCCCGATCGTCGTCACCGCGGTCACCGCGCAACAGCTTCAGGACGCCGGCGTCAAGGACATCAAGGACTTGACGGTCCTGACCCCCGGACTGCTCGTCACCTCGACCAGTTCCGAAATCTCGACTACCGCGCGCATCCGCGGCATCGGCACGGTCGGTGACAACCTCGGCCTCGAATCGTCGGTCGGCGTCGTCGTCGACGGCGTCTACCGGCCACGCAACGGCGTCGGCTTCGGTGACCTGGGCGAATTGTCGCGGGTCGAGGTGCTCAAGGGCCCGCAGGGTACGTTGTTCGGCAAAAACACGACGGCAGGCGTGATCAACGTCGTCACCGCCAAGCCGACCTTCCGGCTCGGAGCCGACCTCGAGGCGACCGTGACCAACTACAACGGCTACGGCGGCTCGGCGGCGGTCAACGTGCCGCTGGTCGACGACAAGCTTGCGGTACGCGTTTTCTTCGTCGACCGCGAACGGTCGGGCTTCGAGCGTGTCCTGACCGGGGCCGGACCGCGAACGCGGACCGACGATTATAATCGCAACTTCTATTCGATCCGCGCTCAGGTTCTATGGGAGCCGACGCCGACGGTCGAGGTGTTGCTCCAGGCCGATCATACAAAGCGTCAGGAGGCATGCTGCGCCGCCGTGCCGATCTACTACGGCGGCACGACACAGAACGTCCTTCATGCGCTCGATCCGATCAGCGGCGGCGTCGCCTTCACGATAAATCCGTTCAACCGGACGGCGAACTCGAACCGCGATACCCCGCAGAACATCGACGAGTTCGGTGTCCAGGGACAGGTCGACTGGACGACGCCGTGGCTCGGCGATGCCAAGCTGACGTCGATCACCGCCTATCGCCACTGGAAGCGGACCGGCTTCACCGACCCCGACTACACCTCAGTCGACATCCTGCAGTATGATCCGAATCACTTCGGATCGAAGTTCAATCAGTTCAGCGAGGAGCTGCGCTACGCCGGCCATACCGATCGCCTCGACTGGCTGGTCGGCGCCTTCTACGCGCGCGAAGACCTGACGCAGAACGTGTCGCTGCGTTACGGCAGCCAGTTCGAGCCCTATGCCAGCCTCCTGTTCTCCGGCGGGCTCAACCCCAATCTTGTCGGCGCAATCCTCGGCCGAGCGCCGGGGACGACCTTCGTCACGGGGCAGGGCCAGGACGACAACTACGACCAGCGTGAGCGCAGCCTCGCGGTGTTCACCAACAACAACTACAAGCTGACCGACAAGCTCGAGCTCACCCTCGGCGCGCGCTACACGTCGGAGTTGAAGCGCTTCTCGGCGCTGTACAACAACACCGACGGCGGGCTCGGCTGTTCGGCGCTCGTCGCCCGGCAGGGCGCGCTCGGCGCGACGGCGGCGGCGACCGCACCGCTGATCTGCGGCACCTTCCAAAATCCCAACTTCACCAACCTGCGCGACATCCAGCGCAAGACCGAGGAGCGCGTCACCGGCACTGCGAAGGCAGCGTACCGCTTCAACCCCGAACTGCTGACCTACGTCAGCTACGCCCGCGGCTACAAGGCAGGCGGGTTCAACCTCGACCGCCTCGCGTGCCCGTTCACCGTCAACCCGGCGTGCGGGGCCCAGCTCGCGCCGGTTCTCGACACGAGCTTCAGGGCGGAAACCAACGATTCATACGAGGTCGGCTTCAAGTCGACGCTGTTCGATCGCAAGGTTCTGTTCAACGCGACAGGCTTCTATCAGGAGTTCCAGAACTTCCAGCTGAACGCGTTCAACGGGCTGGTCTTCACCGTCATCTCGGTGCCCAAGGTAACGACGGCGGGGGCCGACGTCGACGTCGCGTGGTTCGCGACCGACCGGCTCAAGTTCAACGGCGGCGTCACCTATGCCGATACCCGCTATGCCGACGAGGACACGAAAGCGCTCGGGCCGAAGTGCACGTCGATCGCTCCCGGCGCGACCGCGACCCAGGCGCTGCCGGCGGGATGTTCGCTGCTTCCCGGCAACCGGCTCAGCCTCGCGCCGCTGTGGTCGGCGTCGGTCGGGGCGACCTATTCGCAGCCGATCGGGAGCCTGCTCGCGCGCGCCGCGGTCGACGCCAAGTACAGCTCGGACTACAACACCGGCTCCGACCTCAACCCGGTCAAGCTGCAGAAGGCATATACGATCGTCAACGCGCGGATCAGCATCGGACCGGTCAGCGAGAAGGTCGCGTTCGAGCTGTTCGCGCAGAACCTGTTCGATCAGAACTATATCCAGGTTGCCTTCGACGCGACGGCGCAGACGCGAAGCTACGACGCCTTCCTCGGCAGCCCGCGGGTGTTCGGCGGGACAGTCCGGGCTAAATTCTAGTCGCGTCTTCGGCCGCGGCCTACCACCGGGTGAGCCGCGGCAGCAGGAGCCGGGCGACGAGCATGACGACGCCGATCGACAGGGCGAACCAGACCGCGACGTAGAACGGATCGTCGTGCGGGCAGTCGAAGGTGAACACCGCGCCGCCCCACGCCGCCGCCGCCGCGCCCGCCGCGGTC
>CAHJWT010000204.1 GCA_903643075.1 Sphingomonadaceae bacterium
TCGGCCGACGGCGACGGCGGCGCAGGAGCCGGCGGCGGCGTCAGCGCGGCGATCTCGCTCGCCGCGGGATAGATGCGGCGGACGCGGACGTTCGCCGTCCCCGGCCGGTCGACGCCGAGGAGCTGCGCGCTCCGCCGCGACAGATCGATGATTCGCCCGTCGACGAACGGGCCGCGGTCGTTGACCCGCACCGTGAGGACGCGGCCGTTGTCGAGGTTGGTTATCTCGACGAAGCACGGCAGCGGTAGCGTCTTATGCGCCGCCGAGATCCCGTCCTGGTCGTAGGTCTCGCCGCTCGCCGTGGCGAGCGCGTGAAAGCCGGGGCCGTACCAGCTCGCGATGCCGGTGACGTCGTACGTCCGGTCGTCGGCGGGCGTGTACCAATGGCCCATGACGAAATACGGCTGGCCGATTTTGACGCGGTCGGGGTTGGCGGCGGTTGCGGAGGGTCCGGCGTGTCGGCCGGGCACGGTGCGGGTCGGCGCAAGGGCGCTGGCCGGCGGCGGCACGCGATGGCCGGCACAGCTGGCCATGAGCAGCGCCGCAGCCGCCATACCGGTTTGCTGCCGGCCAAGGCCAACGGTCATACCGGCCTTCTCCCGGATGCCAAGAAGGTGAAGACGACCGATCGCTGTCGCCACGCTCGCTTTCGCGGCTTCGCGGCTTCGCGTGAACCCCTTCCTGCGATCGTCTCGAGGCGAGCGAGTTGTCACGCGAAGCCGCGCAGCCGCGAAGAAGAATTCGGACGCAATCGGACGCGATGGCCGCCGTTGCCGCGGGCATGGAGATGATTGCCGGCGTGCGTCGGCAGGCCCCGCAGAAGGACAGCGTTCGTCACGACCTACCGCAGCTCATCGCTCAGCAGCCCGACCGACAACGCGTAGAAGTTCGAGCAGTTGTATCCCAGCAGCGCACGGTAGTTACCCAGAGTCAGGAAGGCGCGGCCCCCCGGCCCGTCGGGTTCGACGAGCGTCGCGAGCGCGTCGTCGGGCGGCCATAGCATCGCCGTCGTCAGGCCGAGCGCGCGCCACTCTCCGATCGGGATCCAGCGGCTGTGCTTGGCGAGGACGGTGATGCACGTCGTCGGGAGCACCAGGTTACGGACACGGCCGCGATCCAGCCCCGGCGGCACCGTCACCGCGAACCCCCACCCCGCCCCCGCGCGCCAGCCGTCGGCGGCGAGCTTGGTCGCTATCGAGCGGACGATGTCGGGCCGCGACAGCCAGATGTCGGCGCGGCCGTCGCCGTCACCGTCGCGCGCGGCGGCGAGATAGGTCGAGGGAAGGAACTGCGTCTGGCCCATCGCGCCGGCCCACGATCCGGTCAGCCGCTCGCGCGGGATGGTGCCGCGCGCAACGATGTCGACGGTGGCGGCGAGCTCTCGGGTGAACAGGTCGCGCCGCCGCCCGTCGAAGGCCAGCGTGGCGAGGCTGCGCGGCACGTCGAAGGTCCCGGTAACCGCGCCGAAGCTCGACTCCATGCCCCAGATGCCGAGGACGACCGTACCGGGGACTCCCGTCGTCGCCTCGGTCGCCGCAAGGTCGGTGCCGACATCGGCGCGGACGTTGCGCCCGCGCGCGACGATCAGCCCCTCGACGTGGCGGCCGGCATAGTCGGCAAAGCTCGCCGCGGTGCCGGTCCCCGGCTGGGCGCGGTCGAGCTCGACGACACGCGGCGAATAGCGCAGTCCGCCGACCGTCGCGTCGACGGCGGCGACGGGCAGGCCCCTGGCCAGCTCGTCGGCGCGGAAGCCGGCGAGCCACGCGGCGAAGTCGGCGTCGACGCCGTGGGGCGGGTCGGTAAGTAGGGGGGCGGGCGGCTGCGGCGCGAACGACGTCGCCGGCCCGGCGGTCGTGATCCGCGCCGCCGCGAGACCGGGAGCGAGGGCAAGGAGCAGGGCGAGTCGGGCAAACACACCCGCGCCATGCCACACCGCGCCGGCGGGGGCCAAACGAACCGCCCCGCGGGCGTGCCGCCCCTCCCCGCCCCGGGGCGGCACCTTGTCATGTAGGACTTCGTTTGCTATCGCCCCGCTCTTCCCGGCTGGTCGGAACCAGCCAATTCAGGACAGCGCGACATGAAGCCCGGCATCCACCCAGAATATCACGCCATCAAGGTCCAGATGACCGACGGCACGACCTTCACCACGCGGTCGACGTGGGGCAAGGAGGGCGACACGCTCGCGCTCGACATCGACCCGACGTCGCATCCGGCGTGGATCGGTGGCGCGGGCAAGATGCTTGACGCCGGCGGCCAGGTCGCACGCTTCAACAAGCGCTTTTCGGGATTTGGCCTCGGCAAGAAATAGCCGAAGCAGCGGTGCGTTTGCCTGACCCTCGATTGACCCTCGCGTAGGAGATCAGCCGGCGGCGAGGTCGCGGGCACGGGCATAGTCCGCCTTCCCGTTCGGGGCGCGCGGCACCTCGCGCACCTGCACCACCCGCTTCGGCACCTTGTAAGGGGCTAGGGTCGCCCGGACGTGGGCGATCAGATCGGCCTCGGCGGCCGGTGACCCGGCGACGACGGCAGTCACCGCCTGTCCCCACTTCGCGTCAGCGACGCCGAAGACGAGGGCGTCGTCGACCGCCGGATGGGTCTTGAGCGCCTCCTCGACCTCCTCGGGGAAGACCTTCTCGCCGCCGGTATTGATGCAGTGGCTGCCGCGGCCGAGAAGGGTGATCGAGCCGTCGGCCTCGACCATCGCCCAGTCGCCGGCGACCGAATAGCGCTTGCCGGCGATCGTCGGGAAGGTCGCCGCCGACCGTGCCGGGTCCTTCCAGTAGCCGAGCGGGTTGAGCCCGCCGCGCGCCAGCCGTCCGGTCGCACCCGCCGCGACGGGACGCAGGTCGTCGTCGACGACGATCGTCTCGACCCCGGCGGCGAAGCGCGTTGGCATGCCGGCGTTGCCCGCGACGGTGATCGACGAGCCGATGCCGAGGCTCTCGGACGAGCTCAGCGCGTCGATCAGCATCAGGCCGGGGTTGTGGCGAAGCAGCCCGGCCTTGACCTCGGGCGACCACATCGTTCCCGACGAGATGATCGTCCTTAGTGAGGCGATGCTGCCCTGCCCGTGATCCAGCGCGGCGAGTAGTGGTCGGGCGAAGGCGTCGCCGACGATGACGGCATAGTCGCACTCGCGCTCGGCGCAAGCGGCGAGCGCCTCCGCGGGAACGAACCCCGGCGACGGCAGGGTAACGACCGCGCCGCCGCGCGCCAGCGTCGACAGCGTCGTCAGGAACCCCGTGCCGTGCATCTGCGGCGGCAGGATCAGGCTCCGCTGCCGCGCGGGCGCCGCGGCAATCTGGGCGAGGAGCGCATCGAGCCCGGGCAGCGGCTCGCTCCCGATCGGCGCACCCGCCCCCATCAGTGTCCACAGGTCGCCTTGCGCCCACATCACCCCCTTGGGATTGCCAGTGGTGCCGCCGGTATAGATGAACAGCAGGTCGTCGGGACTGTGCGCCTGCGGCGGCAGAACGAGGTTGGCGGTCGCTGCCGCCTCGAACGCCGCGCCGACCTCGAGGACGAGCTTCAACCCCGGCAGCCGCGGCCCAAGCGTGTCGACCACCGGTGCGAACTCGGCATCGTGGACGACGATCGCCGCGTCGCTGTTGTCGAGGATGTAGAACAGCTCGTCGCCGGTGTAGCGGTAGTTGACGTTGACGTGGACCAGCCTCGCCTTGAGTGCCGCGACCGTCGTCTCGGCATAGGCCGGCCCGTTGCGCATGAGGTGGGCGACCCTGTCGCCCGGCGACACTCCGGCGGCGAGGAAGCGCACCGCGAGGGCGTCGGTCCGCCGGTCGAATTCGCGCCATGAGGTGATGCGGCGGCCGTGGATCAGTGCCGGATCGTCCGGCGGGACGACCGCGCCGACGGCCGCGAAGACCGCACCGAGGCTGACCGCCATATCCCTGCCTCCCCTGTTCGTTGACCGCAGCTTGACACGACGCGAAGCCAGCCGCCAAGCGGCAAAAGAGAGGAGCGCGGCCGTGCGCGCGATGGTCTGCCACCGGCTGAGCGACAACCGGTCCGGGCTGAGGTTCGAACTTGACTGGCCCGCGCCGCCACCACCGGGCCCGGGCGAAGTGACGGTCGCCATGGCCCATGCCGCGCTCAACTATCCCGACGTCCTGATGCTGGCCGGCGGCTATCAGTTCGCGCCGCCGCTGCCCTTCGTCCCCGGCGTTGAGGGAGTCGGAGTCGTCCGTGCCGTCGGCGCCGGCGTCGACCTAGCAACGGTTGGCCGCGAGGTCGTCATCGGTGCGCGCTACGGCCTGCTCGCCGAACGGATCAACGTCGCCGCGTCGACGCTCAGGCCGATCCCGGCGGGCTTGTCGCCGGCCGAAGCGGCCGCCTTCACGGTCGCCGCGCTGACCGCCTATGTCGCCCTCGTCCGCCGCGGCCGGGTCACGGCCGGCGAGCGCGTCACCGTCGCTGG
>CAHJWT010000205.1 GCA_903643075.1 Sphingomonadaceae bacterium
GACCCAGCCGCCGCCGAGCGCGAGGCGGCGGCCGCGCGCCGTCAGATGGGCGCCGCGGCGCGCGGAGGTCGGCATGTCCATCGCTCGCGGGTTCTAGCGAGCGGCTTCGGCGCGGCAAGGTCGATCAGCGCGGGCGATCGAGCGTCGCCGGGTCGCGTACGCCGGCGAACCAGCGGTCGAGCGCTGCGGCGAACGCCGGTCCGCCGCCCGCCGCCTCGAACAGCGTCAGCGACGAGCGCAGCTTGACCGCGTCGATCCCGCCGAAGACCGCCTCGGCGTCGGTAGGCGGCAGGGCGGCAAGGGCGGCGAGGCATTCGCGCAGCCGCGCCCCGAGGAGTGGATGGTCGAGATAGGCGCGCGCTTCCGTCACCGACGTGATCGCGTAACGCTGCGCCATCGCACTGTGGCCGAGGCCGGCGATCTGCGGGAAGACGAACCACATCCAGTGGCTCGCCTTGCGCCCGCGCGCGATCTCGGCGAGCGCGGTAGGATATACCCCCACCTGCGCAGCGACGAAGCGGTCGAGGGTGTCGGCGGTCACGATCTTACGAAGCGGTCGTGTCCGCCGGTCGCCCCGTCCCTGCTTCGCTCACGACACCGCGGCGACGCGGTTGCGGCCGTCGACCTTGGCTGCGTACAACGCTTTGTCGGACCGGGCGAGGAGCGTCGAGGCCGTCTCGCCGGCCTCGAGCTCGGCGACCCCGATGCTGATCGTGACGGCGAACGGGACCTCGGTCGTGCCGTCGGCGACGAGCGCGCGCAGCCGCTCGGCCACCCCGGCAGCGACCGCGAGCGGGGTCTCGGGCATGATCAGCGCGAGTTCGTCACCGCCGAACCGCGCGAGGGTGTCGCCGCTGCGGATGCCGTTCGCGAGGCGCGTCGCAACCGCGCGCAGCACCCGGTCGCCGATGGCGTGGCCGTGGCGGTCGTTGATCGGCTTGAACCGGTCGATGTCGATCATCAACAGCGCCAGCGGCCGGCCGCCCGCCGCGGCGGCGTCGATCCGGGCGGTCAGCTCGGTATCGAGATGGTGGCGGTTCCACAGCCCGGTGACGGGATCGGTCAGCGCGAGGCGGCGGACCTCGGCGGCGGCGAGGCGCTGGCGGTCGGCCGCCGCCTTGCGCCGCAACAGGGTACGGACGCGAATCGCGACCTCGTCGCGGTCGAACGGATAGGCGACGCAGTCGGCGACGCCGCTGTCGAAAGCATGGGCGAGCGCGACGGCGTCGCCGCTCGGAACCATGGCGAGGACGCTGAGCCGCTCGTCCGCTGCCGCCACGGCGAGATCGGCGACGCCCGGCCGTTCGGCCCACCAGTCGTGGCGCGGCGCGACGATCAAAAGGTCGATCGCGCCGTTACGGGTCGCGGCGACGGCACTGCGCTCGTCGAGCATCATGCAGCGTCCGACCGGAAGCAAGGCGGCCGACACCACGGCATAGTCGGCGAGATTGGCCATGACCCCAATGACCGGCGCGGCAAACTGATCCGATCTTCCCCGAACCATGTTTCTTACCGATGCGGCCACGATCACAGCCTAATCTGAAAAGCTGTGGAAATGATTAAGGTTGTGTCGCCCCCGGCAAATGTCGGCGGCGGCGGAGACTTTGCTCTCGACGGCGATGCCCGGGGGCCGCTAAGCCGCCGCGGATGCCGACCGCCACCTCCGCGCGCCTGCCCGGCCGCGACGCCGCCGAGACGCTGGCTCTGCGTGCGCTCGCGCACGTCGCCGGCGATCCCGATCTCGGGCCGCGCTTCCTCGATCTGACCGGGCTCGACGTCGCGACGCTACGGGCGCGCGCCGGCGACGCCGACGTACTCGGTGCCGTCCTCGGCTTCCTCGCCGGGCACGAACCCAGCCTCGTCGCGACGGCGGAGGCGGTCCAAGTCAAGCCCGAGGCGCTGATCGCCGCCCACGCGGCCCTGGCATGAGTCGGCCGCTGGTGATCTGCGACTGCGACGAGGTGCTGCTCCACTTCGTCGGGCCGTTCGCCGATTATCTCGCCGCCGAGCACGGGCTGACGCTCGGGCTCGACACCTTCGCGCTGACCGGCAACATCCGCCGCGGCGACGGGACGGCGGTCGACGCGACCGAATTCATGCCGCTGCTCGACGGCTTCTTCGACACCCATATGGCGACGCAGACTCCCGCCCCCGGCGCGGCGGCGGCGCTGGCGAGCCTCGCCGAACGGTGCGACATCGTCATCCTGACCAACGTCGACGACCGCCACAATCCGGTGCGCACCGCCGAACTCGCCCGCCACGGGATGCCGTATCGGGTAGTGTGCAACAGCGGTCCAAAAGGCGCGCCCGTTGCCGCGCTGATGGCCGAATACGGCGCGACCGCGGGGGCGTTCGTCGACGACCTGCCGCCGCACCATGGCTCGGTCAAACGTGCCGCACCCGGCGTGTTCCGGCTGCACATGGTCGCCGAACCGCGGCTGCGCGGGCTGATCCCCGCCGCGGTCGACGCCGACCGCCGGATCGACGACTGGCCGACCGCCCTCCCCGTTCTCGAAGCCGCCCTCGGAGTGACGCAATGACCCCGGACCCCAGGACCCCCGACCAACGTCTCGAACAGCTCGGCCTGACGCTGCCCCACGCCGCCGCGCCGGCGGCAAACTACGTTCCCGGCGTCGTTCACGGCGGCCTGCTCCACATCTCGGGGCAGATCCCGTTCGACAAGGACGGCAACCTGATCCGCGGCCGCCTCGGGGCCGACCTGACGACCAAGGAGGGGGCGGCGATCGCCGAGCGGTGCGGCGTCGGGCTGATCGCGCAGATGAAGGCGGTGCTCGGCCGCCTCGACCGGGTCGAGCGCATCGTCAAGCTCGGCGTGTTCGTCAACTCGGCCCCCGACTTCACCGACCAGCCGAAAGTCGCCAACGGCGCGTCGGACCTGATGGTCGCGGTGTTCGGCGAGATCGGCCGCCATGCCCGCAGCGCGGTCGGCGTCGCCGCGCTGCCGCTCGGCGTCGCGGTCGAGGTCGATGCGATCGTCGCGGTACGCGACTGAAGACCTGGCGTCGCGGTACGCGACTGAGGCTGCCTTCTGGCGACCGGCGCGTTACATGCCGGTGATGCCCCAGCCGATCACCGCCCGCGTCCTCGGCCAGGCGCGCGACGTCGCCGCCGCCGACTGGGACGCGTGCGCGGGGCCGGGCAACCCGTTCGTCCGCCACGCCTTCTTCACCTGCCTCGAGGATTCGGGCAGCGCGGTGCCGGGAACGGGGTGGCAGCCGGTCCATCTCGTCGTCGACGACGATTGCGGTCGGCCGGCGGCGATCATGCCCAACTACCTGAAATCGCACAGCCAGGGCGAGTACGTCTTCGACCACGGCTGGGCCGACGCATGGGCCCGCGCTGGGGGACGCTATTATCCCAAGCTGCAGAGCTGCGTACCGTTCACCCCGGCAACCGGACCCCGCCTGCTGCTCCGCGATGCGGCGCTGGCCCCGGCCCTGCTCGGCGCGGCCGAGGCGCTGACGGTCCAGAACAAGCTGTCGTCGGCGCATGCGACGTTCATCGCGCCCGAGCAAATGGCGGCGTTCGAGGCGGCGGACTGGCTGATCCGGATCGACCAGCAGTTCCACTGGATCAACAACGATTACAAGACCTTCGCCGACTTCCTCGCCGACCTGTCGTCGCGCAAGCGGAAGGCGATCCGCAAGGAGCGCGAGGGGGCGCTGACCGACGGGATCGAGGTCGACCTGCTGACCGGCACCGCGATCGAGGAGCGCCACTGGGACGCCTTCTGGGGCTTCTACCAGGACACCGGCAGCCGCAAGTGGGGACGGCCGTACCTGACGCGCAAGTTCTTCAGTCTGTTGGGCGAACGGATGGCCGACCGGGTGTTGCTCGCGCTGGCCCGGCGGGGCAATCGGATCATCGCCGGGGCGCTCAATCTGATCGGCGACGACTGCCTCTACGGCCGCTACTGGGGGTGCCGCGAGGACGTGCCGTTCCTCCACTTCGAGCTGTGCTACTACCAGGCGATCGACTGGGCGATCGCGCACGGGCTGGCCCGGGTCGAGGCCGGGGCGCAGGGCAGCCACAAGCTGGCGCGCGGCTACCGGCCGACCCCGACCTATAGCGCCCACTTCATTCCCGACCCCGGCTTCCGCCGCGCCGTCGCCGACTTCCTCGCCGCCGAACGCGCCGCGGTGGTCGACCACATCGAGGCGCTCGACGAGGAAGGACCGTTCCGCAAGGACCAGTGACGTGCCGGACGGGCATTGCGCAGGTGTGGCCGGGCGTGGCCGGTCACGGCGGCGAGCAGAATCAACGACTTGGTCGGCGATCGCCGTGACGTGGTGTGCCGCGCTGCCGTGACCCGCCCGCGACTGCGGCGGGTCAC
>CAHJWT010000206.1 GCA_903643075.1 Sphingomonadaceae bacterium
ACCGCCGCCGCCGCCGAAACGATCGCCGCCGCCGGCACCGCCGCCACCGAAGCGGTCGCCACCGCCCTCGAACTGGTCGAACCCGCGCTCTCGCTTGTCGAACCCACCACGGCCGGGACCACGCCCGCGTTTATCAAAGCTCATCGTCGAAAAGTCTTTCCGCTGTTCAGTCGTCGTTTCGGGCGTCCCGCCGGCCACGCCCGGACCACCCGGGTGCAGGACAAGCCAAGCTGCTCCGACCAAGACCATATACCAGATCGAACGATCCCGCGAGCGGTTTGTGGCCGCCTCTTTTTCTCGCACGCGCGACGGCGCGCCATTGGCAAAGTTTACACCATTTCGGTCCATAACGCTCGGTGTTGCGGTGCAACATGAGGCTGCGTTTCCGATGATCGACTCGGTTCTTGATTTCGCCATCGACCATTCGGCGATCTTCGCCGGCCTGCTGGTCACCGTCGTCGTCGCGGTGGCGCTGACCGTCGTCTGGGCCTATGGGCGCTATCACGAGCGCGCGACGCGTCGACGCGGGGCCGAGCTGATCGGCTGACCGCCGCCCCCGGCGGCGCGGCGTGACTTGCCCGGGGCGCGCTGCTACGCCCCGGGCGCATGACCGTCCATCTCTACGAGCGCGACCTCCCGGCCGATGTCTTCGCCCCCGGGCCGATCGCCGTCGACACCGAGACGATGGGGCTCAATCCGGCGCGCGACCGGCTGTGTCTCGTCCAGCTCGCCGACGGCCGCGGCGACGAGCACCTCGTCCGCTTTCCTCCCGGCGATTACGCCGCGCCGGTGTTGAAGGCCGTCCTCGCCGACCGGTCGCGGGTCAAGCTATACCACTTCGCGCGCTTCGACCTCGCCGTCCTCCGGGCCTACCTCGGCGTCGAGGCCGGACCGGTGTTCTGCACCAAGATCGCGTCGAAGCTGGTCCGCACCTATACCGACCGCCACGGCCTCAAGGACATGCTCAAGGAAACGATCGGCGTCGACGTGTCGAAGGCGCAGCAGTCGTCGGACTGGGGCGCGCCGGTCCTGTCCGATGCGCAGAAGGACTATGCCGCGTCCGACGTCCGCTACCTCCACCGCGCCGTCGAGGTGCTGACCGAGCGGCTGGCCCGCGAGGGCCGGACCGCGCTGGCGCAGGCGTGCTTCGACTTCCTGCCGTGGCGCGCCGATCTCGACCTCGCCGGCTGGGCGGAGAGCGACATCTTCGCGCACCTATGACGGCAAGCGGTATCGCCAGCCGCGCCGGCGCGGCAAGCCTCGATCGCCGGGCACGGCGGGCGCTGCCCGGCGGTAGCTGGGACTTCTTCGTCCGCGTCGTCAAGCTCGCGCTGCCGGCGGCGGCGGTCGCGCTGCTCGTCGCGATCGTCGCGTGGCCGCTGACCTCGGTGCGCGAGTTCTCGTTCCTCCTCGCCAAGGACAAGGTGGCGATGTCGAAGGAGCGTTTGCGGACCGACACCGCGGTCTACCGCGGCGAGACCGCCGCCGGCGATCCGTTCACGATCCATGCCGCCGGCGCGGTCCAGCGGTCGTCGGCAGTGCCGGTGATCGAGCTGATGGCGCTGGCAGCCGACGTCCGCCTCGCCGACGGCCCGGCACAGGTCACCGCGCCGGGCGGGCGCTACGAGATCGACCACGACCTCCTCGTCGTCCGCGGCCCCGTCGTGATAAAGGGCGGCAACGGCTATTCGCTGAACGGCAACGAGGTCCGCGTCAGCCTGCTCGACCGGACCGTCGCGACCGACCGGCCGGTCAGCGGGACGGTCCCGCTCGGCACCTTCCGCGCCCGGGCGATGCGCGGCGACATCGACGGCAAGCGGGTCAGCCTGAGCGGGGGAACCCACTTGCACATCATCCCGGCATCGCACAGGAGAGCGTGATGCGCGCCGCCGTGTTCCTCCTGCTGGCCGTGGCGGGCCCGGCCGCCGCGCAGAGCGCGCTTCGCAGCCACAACACCGACGCGCCGCTCGACGTCGACGCGCGATCGATCGACGTCCAGGACGCCAAGGGCCAGGCGGTGTGGTCGGGCGACGTCAAGATCACCCAGGGCGACATGAAGCTCGACGCCGACACGGTGACGGTATTCTACAGCCGCGCGAAGAAGGGCGGCGACCCGGTGATCGACCGGCTCGACGCGCAGAACAACGTCCGGCTGGTCACGCCGAGCGAGACCGCGTCGGGCCGTTACGGGATCTACGACGTCGCGCGGAAGACGATCACGCTGGTCGGCGGCGTGACGCTGACCCACAGCGGCGGGTCGGTCCTCCACGGCCAGCGGCTGGCGATCGACCTCGACTCGGGCCGGTCGAAGCTCGACGGCGCAGCGACCGGTCCGGCGACGCCGGGCACCGCGGCGGCCGGCGGGGGCCGCGTGACGGGGCGCTTCGTGGTGCCGCAGCGCAAGACGAACTGACGCTTCCAACGCCGCCAGCCATCCGCTACGACACCGTCGGATACGTTATGCATGAATCGCGCCAGTTGCGCTGGCGCGAGGCGGAGTGACCCGGTGGCGGATGTCGAAGTAGTCGAGCGCGAGGCGGCCGACGCCGCGGGGGCGGTCCGCGAAGGACTCGCCGTCGTCGCCATCGGCAAGCGCTACGACAAGCGCGTCGTGCTCCGCGACGTGTCGCTGACGGTCAGGCGCGGCGAGGTCGTCGGGCTGCTCGGCCCGAACGGCGCGGGCAAGACGACGTGCTTCTATTCGATCATGGGCCTCGCCATGCCCGACCAGGGGCGGATCCTGCTCGACGGCAACGACATCACCGGGCTGCCGATGTACCGGCGCGCCGCACTCGGCCTCGGCTACCTGCCGCAGGAAACGTCGATCTTCCGCGGGCTGACCGTGTGCCAGAACATCATGGCGGTGCTCGAAGTCGTCGAGCCCGACCGCAAGGTGCGCGTTGCGCGACTCGAGCAGCTGCTCGAAGAGTTCCATATCGGCCGCCTCCGCGACGCGCCGGCGATGGCGCTGTCGGGGGGCGAGCGGCGACGGTGCGAGATCGCCCGCGCGCTCGCCGCCAAACCGTCGATCATGCTCCTCGACGAGCCGTTCGCCGGGATCGACCCGATCTCGATCGCCGATATCCGCGGGCTGGTCGTCGACCTCCGCGCCCGCGACATCGGCGTCCTCATCACCGACCACAACGTCCGCGAGACGCTCGAGATCGTCGACCGCGCCTGCATCATCTACGACGGCCGCGTCCTGTTCGAGGGGACGCCGCAGGCCCTCGTCGCCGACGAGACGGTGCGGCGGGTGTATCTCGGCGAGGGATTCTCGCTGTGATCCGTCCACCGGCGCCGCCACTGCAATGACCCTCGGTCCGCGCCTCGACCTGCGCCAGTCGCAGTCGCTGGTCATGACCGTCCAGCTGCAGCAGGCGATCAAGCTCCTCGCGCTGACCAACGTCGAGCTCGAGGCGTTCATCGGGGCCGAGATGGAGAAGAACCCCCTTCTCGACGGCGGCGGCGACGACGCCGCCCCACCCGAGCGGACCGACCCCGACGCGCCGGGCGAGCGGCCCGGCGAATCGGCCACGACCGACGAGCTGATCGCACGGGGCGATGCCGTCGCCGACGCGCCGCTCGATGTCGACTACGCCGCCGAGACCTTCCACCACGACGGCCCGACCGACTCGATCTCGTCCGGCCCGGGCAGCTTCGATGGTGCCGGCGCGATCGGCGGCGGCGGCAGCGAAGACGGCATGGACTTCGACGGCGTCGCGGCAGCGGAGGCGACCCTGCTCGACATCCTCGACGAGCAGGCGGCGGCCGTCTTCGCCGACCCTGCCGAGCGCCTCATCGCGCGCCACCTGATCGACCAGATCGACGACGCCGGCTACCTCGCCGCCGACGCCGTCGCCGACCTCGCCGAACGCCTCGACGCCGCGCCGGCCAAGGTCGAGGCGGTGCTTGCCGTCATCCAGCGCTTCGACCCCGTCGGCTGCGGCGCGCGGACCTTGAGCGAATGCCTGACCGCGCAGGCGCGCGAAGCCGACCGCGCCGACCCGGCGATGCTCGCGCTGCTCGGCCATCTCGACGTGCTGGCGCGCGGCGACCTCGCCGCGCTCAGGCGGCTCTGCGGCGTCGACCACGACGACCTGACCGACATGATCCGCGAGCTGCGCGGCTACAACCCCAAGCCCGGCCTCAAGTACGGCGGCAGCCTCGCCCAGTCGGTCGTCGCCGACGTCTTCGTCCACCGCGTGCGCGACGGCACGTGGACGGTCGAGCTGAACGCCGCGACGCTGCCGCGGGTGCTCGTCGACCGGCGGTATGCCGCGACCCTCGCCGCCGCCGCGCCGGCCGGGGGCAAGGCGGCG
>CAHJWT010000207.1 GCA_903643075.1 Sphingomonadaceae bacterium
GGGCCAGCCCCGCGCTCCTAGTCGCGCCGGGCCAGGCGCGCGCGGCAAGGTGCCCAAGGGCGTCCGGCGCGGGGGCCGGTCTTGACTTCGGCGGCCCGCGCCGCCATTGGACGCGGCCTAGTGCGACGGCCTTCGGCCCGACGCCCGCCGACAGGACACGCGACATGGCCAAGCCGACCACGATCAAGATCAAGCTCGTGAGCACCGCCGACACCGGCTATTACTACACGACGAAGAAGAACCCGCGGACGCAGACCGAGAAGCTGCTGTTCAAGAAGTACGACCCCGTCGCGCGCAAGCACGTCGAGTTCAAGGAAGCCAAGATCAAGTAGCGCGCTTCAGGCGACGTCGTCGGCCAGCCCGGCGCGCCGCCGCGCGATCTTGGCCAGCACCGACCAGTCGCGGTCGGCGAAGCCCGCGTCGATCGCCGCCGCCATGTTGCCACGGACGATCTCGGCCGACGGCAGGATCGCGCCGCGATCGGCTGCGGCGGCGAGCGCGAGATCGACGTCCTTCATCCCGAGCGTCAGCTTGAAGCCGGGATCATAGGTGTCGCGCGCAATATAGCCGCCGTAGCGCTGGTAGCTCGGCGCAGCGAAGATGGTGTTGGTCACGATGTCGAGGAAGTCGGCGGCCGGTACGCCGTAATGTGTGGTCAAGGCGGTCGCCTCGCCCATCGCCTCCATCGCCAGCGCGAGCATCAGGTTGCCGGCGATCTTGGCGATGTTGGCGCGGACCGGGTCGTCGCCGAGCGGCCACACCTTGCGGCCGATGAGTTCGAGCAGCGGCATGACCCGCGTGACCGCGTCGGGCGCGCCGGCGGCGAGGACGTTGAGCTCGGCCTTCGCCGCCGCCGCCGGCACCCCGAACACCGGCGCGGCGACGTAGCCGACGCCGGCCGCGGCGTGCGCCGCCTTCAGGTCCTCGACCAGCGCCGGTGAGATGGTCGCGGTCATGACGTGGACGAGCCCCGGCTTGGCCGTGGCGAGTGCGCCTAAATCGAAGACGACCGAACGCACCGCGCGGTCGTCGGCGAGCATGGTAAAGACGACGTCGCGGGCGAATGCCTGCGCCGGCGTGTCGAGCACGGTTATGCCTGCGATCGCTGCCGCTGCCGCCCGCGTCCGGTTCCACACGCCGACCGAATGGCCGGCGGCGACGAGATGCGGGACCATCGCCGCGCCCATGCTGCCGGCGCCGATAAAGCCGATGTCCATGATCGCTCCTCAGGGTGTGGTGGTGTCCTTGATCGTCGCATAGGCGGCGAGCGCGCGCGTCCGCGCCGCGGCATGATCGACGATCGGCATGGGATAGGTCGTGCCGAGGTCGACCCCCGCCGTCGCAAGCACCCCGGCATCGGCCTGCCACGGCGCGTGGATCGCGGCGTCGGGGAGCTTCGTCAGCTCGGGCACCCATTCGCGGATATAGCCGGCGGCGGCGAACTTCTCGCTCTGCCCGACGGGGGCGAAGATGCGGTTGAACGGCGACGAATCGGTTCCGCTGCCCATCACCCACTGCCAGTTGAGACTGTTGTTGCCATAGTCGGCGTCGACGAGGCAGTCCCAGAACCAGCGCTCGCCGACACGCCAATCGATCAGCAGGTGCTTGGTCAGGAACGAGGCGACGATCATCCTCACCCGGTTGTGCATCCAGCCCATCCGCCACAGCTGGCGCATCCCGGCATCGACGATCGGATAACCGGTCCGTCCGCGCTGCCACGCCTCGAGGTCAGCCGGCGCATCGCGGAAGGGAAAGCGCTTGAATGCCGGCCGCCCCGCGTCGTCGCCAAGTTCGGGGACGCGGTCGACCGTGGTGATCGCGAAATCGCGCCAGCCGATCTCGCGCAGGTAGGAATCGGCACCCTTCGCCTTGGCCAGCGCATGCCACACCTGCGCCGGGCTGATCTCGCCGTGATGGAGGTGCGGCGACAGGCGCGAGGTCAGGCCCTCGGACGGCAGGTTGCGGCCGGTGTCGTAGCGCCCGACGTGGGCGGCGAAGACTTCGAGCGCCGCGTGCGCCCCCACCTCACCGGGCGTCCACACGTCGAACCCGCCGGCCCAGTCGGGCTTCGTCGGCAGCAGCTGCCAATCGTCGAGGTCGTCGCCCGGCGGCGGCGCGGCGAAGCGGATCATCGGCGCCGGCACCGGCTTCGCCGGCGGCATTCGCGCCGACAGCGCCACCCAGAACGGCGTGAAGATGCGGTAGCTGCCGCCGCTCCCGGTGGTCACCGACCCCGGTGGAGCGAGGTACGCGCCGTCGTGGCAGCGCAGGTCGAGCGTCTCTCCGACCGCCGCTTCCTGCGCCTTGGTCCAGGGCTCGTAGTGGTGGAGGGTGTGGATCGCCTCGGCGTGCGTCGCGGCGGCGACGTCGGCGAGCGCCGTCGCCGGCCGGCCGCGCCGCAGGACGAGGCCGCCGCCCATTGCTTCAAGATCGGCGGCGAGCGCGGCGAGGCTGTAATGCAGCCACCAGCGCTGGGCCGCGCCGATCCGCCACTCGCCGGGCGTGTCGTCGTCGAGGACGTAGACCGCGACCACCGGTCCCGCCGCCGCCGCGGCGGCAACCGCTGCGTGATCGGCGAGGCGCAGGTCGTTCCTGAACCAAATGATCTGCGTCGCCAATCGTGACTCCTTCGCTGCCGCGGTCTACGTCGAACGCGTCCGATCCCCGAAAGCGCCAAATGCCGCGCCTCGCCTATGTCGACGGTCAATTCGTCCCGCTCGCCGCCGCGGCCGTCAACGTCGAGGACCGCGGGCTGCAGTTCGCCGACAGCGTCTACGAGGTCGTCGCGGTGTTCAACGGGCGATTGTTCGACTGGGACGGCCACGCCGCGCGGCTCGCTCGCAACCTTGCCGCGCTGGCCATCGCCCCGCCCATGGCCGATGCCGCGCTGGCGCGGGTTGCCCGGCGGCTGATCGCAGCGAACCGGGCGACCGAGGCGATCCTCTACCTCCAGGTCACCCGCGGCGTCGCCCGGCGTGACCATGTCGCCGCCGCGCTGCGGCCAACGCTGGTGATGACCGTCCGGCCGTTCGACTTTGCACAGCGCGTGGGGCAGCAGATGGCCGGCGTCGGCGTCATTACCGTTCCCGACGAACGCTGGGCCCGGTGCGACATCAAAACGACCGGCCTCCTCGCCAACGTCCTCGCCAAGCAGCGCGCGCGGGACGAAGGGGCGTTTGAGGCGTGGCTGGTCGCTGCCGACGGGCGCGTCGCCGAGGGGGCGTCGACCAACGCGTGGATCGTCGCCGCCGATGGCACACTGGTCACGCCGCCGCTTACGCCGCGGGTTCTTCCCGGGGTCACGCGCGCGGCGGTGATCGAAGCAGCGCGCGAGCGCCGGATCGCCGTCGCCGAGCGCGACTTCACCGTCGCCGAAGCGCAGGCCGCATGCGAGGCGCTGATCACGTCGACGACGGTGCCGGTGCTGCCGGTGGTGCGGATCGACGGGGCAACGGTGGGCGACGGCCGGCCGGGGCCGATCACCACGCAACTGGCGGCGGCGGTGTGGGACCGCGTCGCCGTCCAGACGGGATACCGGCCGTGACGTCTTCCCGGCGGGAAGGAGCGACCGTTACTGCGGCGGCGGCGGCATCATCGGCGCCGGGCCGCCTGGTCCACCGCGACCGCGCCACCGCGCCATGCGATCCTCGACGCGGTTGCGCATCGCGCGCGCGTTGACGACGAAGGCGCGGCGATCGGCGAGACTGAGCTGCTGAAACGCGGCGACCATCGCTCCCTGACGTCGCGCCTTGGCGGCGTTGGCCGCTTCGCGTTCGTCGTCCATCGCCCGGCGCAGTGCGACCGGATCAAGCCGGTCGGCGTCGAGCACCGCCAGCATCCGGTCGCGCGCCGCGTGCGTCGCCTCGTGGTCGGCGAGCGGTTCGCCGTCGTGCAGCGCACCATGCATCGTTGCCTTGCCCGCATCGCTCATGCCGGCGAACATCGAATTGCCGAAGTGCATCCGTCCCCGCCCGTCGTGCATCATCTCGCCCGGCGGACCGGGCGGTGGCGGCGGTGCGACCTGTGCGATTGCCGGAGCCGCGGCAACCGCGACAAGGAGAAGCGTGGCGGCGAACCTCATAGAACCTGTTCCTCATCGGGCGTGGGGGTAAAGATGGAGGCGAAGGCATCGGCATCGTCGGATGGCGCCGTTCGCGTTGGCGCGGCGGGAACGGCAGCAACCCGCGCCGCCGGCGGCGGCGTGTGATTCGCCGGCGCGAAAACCAGCAGCGCGACGGCTGCCGCGGCGGCGAGGCCAGTGCCGCCGGCTAGTCGCAAGTACCGCCGGCTCGGCCGGCTC
>CAHJWT010000208.1 GCA_903643075.1 Sphingomonadaceae bacterium
CCCGCCAGTCGTCCCCGGCCATCGCCCGCGCCACTTCGCTCGGGCACAGCGTCGCCGCCGGCGCGCGGGCGGCGAGCAGGACCAGCGCGACGTCCCGGGCATCGCCGGAACCGGCATGGGCCGTGGTCACGTCACGGCGGCGCGAGGCGACCCCGCCAGCGCGCTCGGACCACGCCGGTCAGAAGCTGTGCCCCAGGCGGAGTCCGATCGTCCGGGGGAGGTTGGCCACGACGTACGGCCGCTGGAAGCACGAGCCGCATTCCTGATAGCGCGACAGCTGCGCCCGCTTGTCGAACGCGTTCTCGACGACGATCTCGGCCGACAGGAACGGCCAGTTGACCCCGAAGGCGAAGTCGAAGGTCGTGTAGGCGGCGAGGCGGCCAAGTCCCGCGGCCGGGTTGTACGGGTCGCCCGTCCCCGGCGAGAAGGACAGTGTCCGGATGTCCGACGACGCCGAGCTGGCGTGGACGACGACCGCCTGGACGTGGCCCTTGACCGCGGCGGACAGCGGGGCCTCGTAGCGCACGGTGCCGTTGATCTTGAACTGCGGCGTGATCGGCAGGCGCGTCCCCGTCGGGGCCTGGACGTAATTTGGCGTGCCCCCCGGCCCGGGCGTCGAGCAGTCGCCGCTCGTCCCCTGGACCGCGCACAGCACGCTGCGGGTGACGGCGTCGGTATAGGTGCCCGCGCCCGACAACGTCAGGCCGGGTGTCGGCGTCCAGTTGACGTCGGCCTCGATGCCTCGGATGCGCGCGTTGGGCCCGTTGTGGATCTCGGTGAAGCTGTTCTGGCCGAGGAAGGCGAACTGGAAGGCTTCCCACGTCTGTGTGAACAGCGCGCCGTTGATCTTGAGCGTCCGGTCCAACCAGCTCGTCTTGAAGCCGATCTCGTAGTTCTGGAGGAAGTCCGACGCGTACGACCCGACCTCGGCGCGGCGATTGATGCCGCCGGGGCGGAAGCCGCGGCTGACCGTGCCGTAGACGAGGTGGTCGGCGTCGATCTTCCACGTCGCGTTGAACTTGTACGTCGTGCCGACGTCGTTCGCGTCCTTGGGCACGACCTTGCCGTTCACGAAGTCGCCGAGGTTGGTGCAGTAGCTGCCGGGCACGTTCGGCGGCAGCAGCGTGCCCGTGGGATTGTCGCGCAGGATGGCCCCGGACGTTGTGTAGCAGCCGGCGACGCCGGTGCGCGAACTGCCGGCGGCGTTGTACGGTGGCCCATTGGGGTCGCGGCCGAAGCCGAAGAAGCCGATCAGGCTGTTGTCGTACTTGAACACGCGGCCGCCGCCGGTGATCGTAACGCTGGGGAGGAGGTCGAAGCTCGCCTCGCCGAACACGGCATAGTCGCGATCCGTCCGGTCCTGCTGGGTCAGCCACAGCGTCCCCGGCCGGCCGTTGACCGACAGGTTGGCGGCGAGGTTCGCCACCTGGTAGTCCTGGTGGATGAGGTGCGTCTGGAGCTGGTAGAACAGCCCGCCGACGAACCGGAAGCGCTTGCCCGCCGGCGAGGCGAGGCGCAGCTCCTGGCTCAGCTTGGTGAAATGGTCGTCGCCGACGATCGTCTGCGACGGGTCGATGTGATGGCCGGCGTTGTCCTGGAAATAGAAGTATTGGGCGATGCCGCCGGCGCCGGCGTAGAGCGAATCATACTGCTCGGCGTAGTCGACATAGTCGGCCGAGCTGTGGATGACGCGGTCGAGATAGGCTCCGGCGTAGGTCAGGTCGAAGTTGCCGACCTTGCCGGTGACGGTCAGCGCCGCCTGGACGAAGCGGTCGTGGTAATACTCGGGCGCGAAGTGCTGAACCTGGAGGTCGCCGGTGCGCGGGTCGAAGCCGAAGCTGCCATGGTTGACCTGGCTCTGGCCGAACACCGTCGGCTCGGCAGTCCAGTTGTCGTCGAGGTCGATCTTGAGCGCGGCGCGGCCGCCGATGACGTTGCTGTCGTTGTAATCGTTCTTGACGAAGGCGGCATTGTTCTTGGTAATCGACACGCCGTTCGCATCAGGCAGGAAGGTGCGCGTGCCCGGCACGTTGTCGATGTAGCCGGCGTTCTTCTGGTACCAACCGACGACGCGGCCGGCGATACGGTCGTTGACGGGGATATTGACGAAGCCCTCGACCTTGCCGCCGACGCCGCCGTGGTCGATGGTATTGACCTCGCCGTCGAGCGCGCCGGCCCACTTGCCGATCTCGGGCTTGTTGGTGATGATGCGGATCGTGCCCGCTTCCGACGACGCGCCGTAGAGCGTCCCCTGCGGCCCGGCGAGCGCCTCGATCCGCGCGATGTCGTAGATGTGGATGTCGAGCGTGCCGCCGATCGTCGTCACCGGCTGCTCGTCGAGGTAGACGCCGACCGACGGCAGCGAGCCCGAATGGTTGCCGTCGCCGCCTGAGACGACGCCGCGGATGTAGACCTCGGTCTGGCCGGGCTGGACCGTCTGGAACGCGACCGACGGCAGGAACTTGGTGAAGTCGTTGAAGTTGGCGACGTCGAGCTGGTCGAGCTTCTTGGTGCCAAGCACCTGGATGCTGATCGGCACGTCCTGGAGATTCTCCGACCGCTTCTGCGCGGTGACGACGACCTCGTCGAGGGTCGGCGAGGTGTCGGCGGCGACGACCTGCGCCGCCGCGGGCAGCGCGCTCGACGCGAGCAGTGCCGCCATTACCCGGACCGAACCCGCCCCCGTCATCAGCATCGCCCCCTGTTCCTGCCTTACGCTCCCGCTCCCCCGCGCGACTGTCAAGGCATCGGCCCCGGCGGTCGATATTGCGTTGCAGCAGTGTGGCGTTTCGGTGTCAGTCGCCGGCGGGAAGCACTTCGCCGAGCGCCGCGCGCAGCGGCCCGAGCCACGGGTCGAACGCGCGCCACGCCGCGACCCCGTCGGTGAAGATCGGCTGGCGGACCTGCTCGGAACTCGGCGTGCGGACGGCGCGGTCGGTCTCCCAGAAGCGGAGGCAGGCGGGCTCGAACGGCAGGCGGCAGTGGTCGAGGAGGGCGCGGACGGTCGCCTCGGTGTCGGCGACGATCGCCTCGTGGTCGACGCGGTGGATCGCGCCGGGCGCGGCGGCGGCGAAGTGGTCCATCAGCCGGACGTAGTCGCGGTAATAGCGGCCGAAGTCGTCGAGCGAATAGCTGAACCCCTGCCCGCGCGCGAAGTGCTGGGTGAAGTTCGACCAGCCGCACGCGAGCGGGTGCCGCCGTGCGTCGATGATCGTCGCGTTCGGCAGGATCAGCCGGATCAGCCCGACGTGGAGCCAGTTGTTCGGCAGCTTGTCGATGAAGCGCGGCCGGCTTGTCTTGCGCTGCGGGCGGACGCGGGCGAGGTAATCGGTGCCGAGCGCCGCCAGCTCGTCCGGCGACAGGTCGGCGAGCGCCTCGGGATAGGCGGTCTGCCCCTTGGCGCTGGTTCGCGCGCCGACCGCCCACGCCAGCGCCGGCAGGTCGGGCAGCTCGGTCGTCCCCTCGACCAGCGAATGGCTGGCGAGGATTTGCTCGATCAGCGTCGATCCCGACCGCGGCATCCCGACGACGAAGATCGGGTCGGCCGCCGGGTCGCCGCTGCCCGCGCGCAGCCGGTCGGGGGTAAAGAAGGCGATGGCGCGGTCGACGGCGCGGGTCGTCTCGGCCGCGTCCCAGCGCAGTTGCGCCGCGCGGACGGCGTTGCCGGCGGCGTAGTGGGCGAAGGCAGCGGCGGGGTCGCCGGCGTCGGCCGTCGCCTTGCCGAGGGCGAACTCGAGGTGGAGGCGGTCGTCGTCGGGCGGCGCGGTCGCCAGCGCCGCCGTCATCGCCGCGACGTCGGCGGCGTCGAAGCGGACCGTCTTGAGGTTGGCGAGGCTCCACCACGCCTCGCCGAGCGCCGGGGCCTGCGCGATGGCCTCGCGGTAGGCGGCGACCGCGTCCACCGTCCGACCGACGGTCTTGAGCGCATGGCCATAGCTCATCCATCCCTTCGGCTGGCGCGGATGGTCGGCGAGCAGGGCGGCATACACCTCGAGCGCCGCGGCGAAGTCGCCGAGCCGGGCCAGCGCGGCGGCGCGCAGGTTACGGTAGCTCGGATTGCCGGGATCGAGCGCGAGCAGCGCGTCGACCTCGGCGAGCGCGTCGGTCGAGCGCGCGCGGCGGTGGAGGATGGTCGCGAGGTTGAACCGCGCCTCGCGGAACGACGGGGCGAGGTCGAGCGCGCGGCGGAGCAAAGTCTCGGCGTCGGCATAGCGCCCGAGGCGGCCGGCGAGCTCGGCGAGCATCCGCATCGCCGCGACGTCGGTCGGCGCACGCTTGAGCCGCGGGCGCAG
>CAHJWT010000209.1 GCA_903643075.1 Sphingomonadaceae bacterium
CGCCGCCGGGCTCGACGATGCGACGGTGGCCGCGCGCAACGGCAACACGCGGACGCTCGTAATCGGCGACGTCGACTGCGACGGTACGATCGTCCTGACCGCCTCGGTCGAACGCGTTGCGGCGGCGATCGCCGGCGAGCGGCCTGCGACGGCGACGCCGCTGACGCCGCGCGAGCGCGACATCGCCCGGCTCGTCGCGGTGGGCCAGCGCAACCGGGCGATCGCGGCGGCGCTCGGCATTTCCGAGGGCACGGTCAAGATGCATCTGCACAACGTCTACGCCAAGCTTGGCCTCGAGAGCCGAACGCAGCTGGCGATCGCGGCAAAGGGCCTCGGCGCGGACTAGTCGAGCCGGGCGACCGACACCGTCATCGCGATCTGGCGGACCGCGCCGCCGGTGGTGAGGAAGGCGATGTCGGCGGCGTCGCGGCCGGTCGCGATGCGGATGAGGCCGTCGCCGGGTGCGAGGCGGGTCGGATCGGCGAGCCACCACTGGCCGGCCAGGTAGACCTCCATCACCGCGTGGAAATCCTCGGGCACCAGCCGCCACGCATAGGCCCCGACGGCGCGCGCGGGGATATTCGCCGCGCGGCAAAGGGTGATGCCGAGGTGGGTGAAGTCGCGGCAGACCCCGGCGCGGTCGACGAAGGTCTGCTCGGCGGTCGTCCCGGCATCGCTGATCCCGTGGAGATAGTCGACCTCGGCGTGGAGCCAGTCGAGGATCGCCGCGACCCGCGCGCCGCCAGGAAGGGCGGCATCGAACTCGCGCGCAACGAAGCGGCCGAACTTGTCCGACGGGCAGAAGCGGCTCGGCAGCAGGTAGTCGAGTGTATCGGGCGGCAGCTCGTCCCACCGGTGCTGGCGCGCGTCGGCGGGGATCGCGACGCGCGGCGCGACGTCGACGACCGCGGTATAGGCAAGGTCGACGTCGCCCGCGATCTCGCCGCGGAGCAGCCGGACGCCGTCGGGCGCGGTCGCCGTGACCAGCTGTGCACCGGGACTGAGCGTCAGCGTTTCGTCGACGACGACCTGGTCGGGGCCGGCGAGGACGTGAAGCTTGGCCACCGCCTCGACGGCCGCGTCGACGTGGTACGCGAGGTTGCATTGCGCGAACAGCCGCATGGGAGCCTTCAGGCGGTAAGGGCGAGGGTGGCGAAGGTCGCAAGCCAATGCTCGCCGGCATAGTCGCCGGCGACATGGTCGAGACTCGCCGCGATATGCGCTTCTGCCGCCCGCTGCGCCACCGCGAAGACGGGGTGCGACGATGACAGTTTCGCGGCGAGCGACCGCCAGCACCACGCACGGCTGAAGTTCAGCCCGTCGAGGTGGGCGATCTTCCCGTCGCTGCGGTCGGACGGGATAGCGGGGGTGAACAGGCTCGCCGGCCCGTGACGCGCCACGTCCGGGAGATACGCGGCGAACCAGTCACGGAAGTCGGCGTCGGCGAGGATACGGCTCATCGCCAGCGCGGCGACGAGGGTCGGCGACAGGAAGGCGTCGCCGTCGGGCTCCCACGCCTGCGCGCCGCGGTCACTGCCGTACCAGCCGGTCACCCGGGCGGCCACTTGCGCCGCCAGCGCGGGATCGTGGACCACCGCCCAGTCGTGGGCGAGAACCGCGGCGAAGGCAGTGTTGGCGTGGCTGCCGGTACGGACCGGGTAGGTTGCGCGCGGCAGGTACGCGGCGAACCGTGCGGCGAAGGCGCGGACGAGAGGCGCGAGCGCCGCCGTCCACGGGCTGTCAACACCGTGGAGGGCCAGCAGCCACGCCCAGCCGTACGGCCGCTCGAACCCGCCGCTCAGCGGCCGGTCGAGATAGGCGAGTTCGGCGGCGATCTTGGCGGGAGTGAAGGTCGCCGCCGCGACCTGGTCGATCCGCGCCGCCAGCTCGGGAAACCGCGCCCGCAGCGTCAGCAGCAGCCACCAGCCGTGGACGCAGCTGTGCCAGTCGAAGCTGCCGAAGAAGGCAGGATGGAGGTCGCGCGGCCGTTGCCCGTGGCCGGCGTCGGTCCAGACATGGTCGAGCTTGTGCGGAAACTCACGCACGACGTGACCGAGGGCGATGCCCGCGAAGCGTGCGGCGGTGGCGGCGTTGAGGCTCATCGAAACGCGACCGCGTTCATCAGCAGCGTGTTGAAGACGAGCAGGGGGATCGCGGTCGCAACCTGGGCCCGGATGACGGCCCAGCGATCGCCGAGATCGAGGAGCGCCACCGGCACGAGGTTGTAGTTCGCCGCGAGCGGGGTGCACAGCGTTCCGCAGAAGCCGCTAAGCATCCCGATCGCCGCGATCGGCGCGGGATCTCCGCCGAAGCCGCGGACGAGAAGCGGCAGTCCGACGCCCGCGGTCATTACCGGAAAGGCGGCGTAGGCGTTGCCCAGCAGCATCGTCAGCCCGGCCATGCCGCCGGTGTACGCCGCGACCGCGGCAAGGCGGTTGCCGGCGGGCAGGACATGGCCGACCGCACCGCCGACAATGTCGCCGACGCCGGCCAGCGCGAAGATCGCGCCCAATGCGGCGAGCACCTGCGGCAGGACCACCGCCCAGCCGACCGCGTCGATCAGTTGCCGACCGGCGTCGAGCGGCTCGACGAGGCGCGGCCGCAGCCATGCCGCGCAGACGCCGAGGGCGACGATGACGCCGAGGCCGACGGCGACAAGTGTCGCCTGCTTGGGATCGACCAGCCCCGAGCCGGGCAGGAGGAGCGTGCCGCCGACGGCGACGGCGGGGACGATCAGCGCGGCGGCGAACAGGCGGTTACCGTGCCGCGCCGCCGCCGCCGCTCGCCATGCGGCGTCGACGACGACGTGGCCACGCCCGAGCGCGCCGCCGCCGGCGAGAAGCGCCAGCGCGACGACTATTGCGCCGCTGGCGAGGTTGGGCAGCGCGTCGCCGGCGAAGAACTCGACCGCGACCAGCGCCCAGAACATCGCCGTGCCGACGCGCTTCGGATTGCTCCGGTCGGCAAGCTCGAGCACGGCAAAGGCGGCGAACATCGCGCCGGTGAGCCCGTAGAGCGCCGGCAGCCCGATCACCACACGAAGCTCCGGTCGAGCCGCCACAGGCGGACGCCGTGGACGACGAGCGCGGCGACCGCGGTCGGGATCGCCCAGACCGACAGGCCAAACGGCGAGACGACGATGCCGTTGGCGGCGAGGAAGCCCTTGATCAGCAGGATCGACGCAATTGCGATGAAGATGTCCTCGGCGAAGAACACGGCGATGTTGTCCGTCGCTGCCGCCAGCGCGCGGAGGCGGCGGCGCGCCGCGTCGTCGAGCGGGCGGCGGCGTTCGGCGGCGGCCTCCGCCATCGGTGCCACAAGCGGCCGTACCGTCTGAACCTGCCCGGCAAGCGCGATCAGGCCGAGCGCCGCAGTCGCCTGGCGGAGCACGAAATAGGTGCCGAGCAGCCGCCCCGGCGTCGCAGCGCCGATGCCGGCGACGACGCTCCGTGCCCGCTCCTGGAGGCCATGGCGTTCGAGCAGCCCGATCACCGGCACCAGCAGCCAGATGACCGAAACGAAGCGGTTGGCGGCGAACGCCTTGCCCAGCGCGGCGACGACGGCGAGCGGCGCGAGGCCCGCCGCGACGCCGGTGACGAGCGCAGCGGCGACGACGACGGCGAACGGGTTTAGGCGGAGGGCGAACCCGACGACGATGACGGCGAGACCTGCGAGGACGAGCACCTAGCCGGCCATCGCGAAGGTTGCATGCGCCCGCGCGCACAGCTTGCCGTCGGCGCTGACGCGGCATGTCGCGAAGCCCAGCGTGCCGCCGACCTTGTCGACCACGGGCACGAACTCGAGCCACTGCCCGACGCGGGCGCTGCCGAGATAGTCGACCGCGAGGTTCGCCGTTACCGGCGCGACCGGCTTCACCGCCGCGCACGCGATGCCCATGACGTTGTCGGCGAGCGCCGCGACCACGCCGCCGTGGACCAGCCCCCGCGAGTTGCAGTGCGCCGCGGCGACGCGCAAACCCAGCGCGCCGTCGGCCGCGCGAAAGAACAGCGGCTCCCACGGCGCGGTCACGGGACTGCTGCGGCTATGCGGGGCGAAGCCCTCGGGCACCTCGGTCATTCTGCCTCTCCGTAACCGCCGCCGCCGGGCGTCGAGACACTGAGCACGTCGCCCGCCGCCATGTCGACCGTCGCCGTGCTGCCCAGCGGCTCGACGCGGCCGTCGGCGCGGAACACCGCGTTGATGCCCGTCGCCCCCGCCCGGCCGCCGGCGAGGCCGAACGGCGGGACGCGGCGGC
>CAHJWT010000210.1 GCA_903643075.1 Sphingomonadaceae bacterium
CGCCGAGGCCGGACCGGGGGGCGACCGTGTCGCGGCCTAGCCTCGTCGCCCTCGCGCTGCTGCTGACCGCGCCGGCGCTCGCCGCCGCGACCGAGCGGTTGAGCTGGTACGGCGACCCGTCCGCCCCCGACATCAGCGGCGTCTGGGTTCGCGCTCCCGCCGCGATCACGGGCAGCCACGAGGGCTGGACGCCGTGGCCGCCGCCGCTAAAGGGCGACTTCGCGGCGATCTATGCGAAACGCACCGCGGCGCTATGGACCGGCGATCCCGTTGCGCAGTGCCTGCCGCCGGGGATGCCGCGCTTCATGGCCGGGATGACGACGCCGCTCAGGATCGTTCAGACGCCGGGGCGAGTGACGATCTCGCGCGACGGCCTGCCGGTCCGCCGCATCTGGACCGACGGCCGGCCGCTGCCACGACCGCGCGACCTCGAAGCCTTCTTCGGCGGCAACAGCGTCGGCCGCTACGCCGGCGGCGCGCTGATGACGCAGGTCGCGGGGCTGCGCGACCAGCCGCTCGACGCGACCGGAGTGCCGCACAGCAACGACCTGACGCTGACCGAGCGCTTCCGCCGCGTCGGCGCGACGCTCATCGTCGACATCACCGCGACCGATCCCACCGCCTTCACCGCGCCGATGACGACGCACGTCACCTTCACCGCCGTGACCGATCCGCGCTGGGAGCCGAAGGAAGTGCTCTGCACGCCCGGCACCGACTATCATCCCGACCAGTACGTCCGTTAGCCAGGAGCCGATGATGAATCTCACCCGCATAGTCGTCGCGACCGTCGCCCTCACGGCCGGCACCGCGGCGCTCGCCCACCACAGCTTCGCCATGTTCGACAAGGCGAAGGAGATCGAACTGAAGAACGCGACGGTCAAGGACTGGCAGTGGACCAGCCCGCATACGTGGCTCTACCTGCTCGTGCCGAACGGGACGGCCAACCCCGACAAGTACAGCATCGAAGGCGGCAACCCCGGGCTGATGCGTCGCCAGGGATTCGAGAAGGGGTCGCTCGCGCCGGGCGACAAGATCACCGTCTACGTCTCGCCGCTGCTGTCGGGCGAGAAGGGCGGCGCGTTGAACGCGGTCCGGCTGCCCGACGGCAAGGTCCTCGGTGAGCGGATGAAGGCGCAGTAGTGCGGCGGGCGGCGCGTGCCATCGCGGTCGGTCTGGTCGCCGCGATACTGGCGGCACCGGCCGAAGCTGCCGAGAAGCGCGCGCTGCTGTCGCTCTACGGCGACCACGGGGTCCCGAACATCGCCGGGCTGTGGCTCGGCTCGCTGACCGGGCGGCCCGGAGTGACGCCGGCCCCCAACCGTGGTCCCGCCGACGGCCGGCCCGAGGTCTACTGGTCGCCGTGGCCGCTGCCCTACATGCCCGCCTACCAGAGGGTCTACGACGAGCGCGTCGCGGCGGCGAAGGCGGGGCGGCAGCTCGGCGACACCGGCGCGCGCTGCCTGCCGTTCGGGATGCCGTTCGTCCTCGTCTCGAAGGTCTATCCCGACGAGATCGTCCAGACGCCAGGGCAGGTCACGATCTATGTCTTCGGCACCAACCCCGTCGTCATTTGGACCGACGGCCGGCCACACCCGAAGGACCTCGTGCCGAGCTATAGCGGCCATTCGATCGGGCGGTGGGACGGCGATACGCTCCGCGTCGATACCGTCGGCATTCGCGGCAACACCCCGCTCGACGGCCAGCGCGATCCCCACAGCGACAAGATCCATCTCGTCTGGTCGATCACCAAGGTCGGGCCCGACACGCTCGACTTCGACATCACCGTCGACGACCCGGACGCCTTCACCGCGCCGGTCCACCAGACCAACGTCTGGGCGCGCAAGGACCCGCCGAAGTGGGACGTTCTCGACGATCAGTCGTGCTTCGAGAACAACCAGACGCGGACCGACACCGTCCCCGAGGCGGGGTTCGTCAAATTCTAGAGGATCGCCCATGAAGCTCGTCAAGATCAGCCGCGGCGGCCGGGTGGCCGAGGGGTTTCTCGACGGTGACACGGTCTACGTCAGCGGCGGCTGGGTCGACGGCCCGGCGGCGGCGGCGCCGTTCACCCTGACGCGTGTCAGCCACCTTGCCGCTCTCCGCGCCGCGGCGACCGAAACAGTGGCACTCGCCGACGTCGTCCTCGAAGCCCCGATCGACCCCGCCGCCAAGCTGATCTGCGTCGGCGTCAACTACCGCGACCATGCGACCGAGATCAAAGCCGACGAGGCGACGAGCCCGATGATCTTCACCCGCTTCCACGATTCGATCGTCGCCCCGGGTGCCCCGATCCTGCGGCCCAAGGTGTCGCAGAACTTCGACTTCGAAGGGGAGATCGCGGTCGTCATCGGCCGGGCCGCGCGCAACGTCGCGCTTGACGACGCGATGAGCTACGTCGGCGGCTACAGCGCGTTCATGGACGGCAGCATCCGCGACTATCAGAAGCATTCGGTCACCGCCGGCAAGAATTTCTGGCAGACCGGTTCACTCGGCCCGTGGTTCGTCCCCGCCGCCGACTTCGCGCCGCTCGACCCGGCGCTGAAGACGCGGCTGAACGGCGAGGTCGTCCAGTCGTCGCACGCCAGCCTGATGATCTTCGACATCAAAACCGTGATCGAATACCTGTCGCGCTGGACCGAACTCCGCCCCGGCGACGTCATCGCCACCGGTACGCCGGGCGGGGTCGGCGCGCGGCGGATTCCGCCGCTGTGGATGAAGCCCGGCGACCGCATCGAGGTCGAGGTCGAGGGGGTCGGCATCTTGGCGAACCCCGTCGTAGATGCGGCGTGATTCGCTTGTAACGTGCGTTACATTGGCGAAACCGTAATTAACTTGGCGACGCTCATCGATGTCGGGGATCGTCGGTAGGTCGGCAACCCGCGCCGACGGAGACGCCATGCCCGATCCCCGCCCCACCGATCGTCTGCAGGCGCTGCCGCCGTGGTGGCGGCGCTACCGCCTGCTACTGGTCGTTGCCCTCATCGTGGCGATCGCGATCGCCGCCGCCGCCGGTGCGGCGCAGGCGCGGATCGACGCCGCGATCATGCGCGCCGATCCTGCCACGATCCTCGGCTCAGCCGACCTTGCGCGGCCGGCGCTGGTGCAGGGGCACGCGGGGTTCGTTGCGCACTGCGCGTCGTGCCACGGCGACGGGCGCGGCGACCCCACGCGCGGCATCCCTAACCTGCGCGACCATGATTTCCTCTACGGAAGCGGCCAAGTTGCTGAAATTGAAGCGATCGTTCTCCACGGCATCCGGTCAGGCGATCCGCGCGGCTGGCATCTCGCAGCGATGCCGGCCTATGCGCGGCCGCTGCCTTATGCGGCCGAGCCGGCGATCAAGCCGCTGTCGCCGGCCGAGATCGGCGATGTGGTCGAGTACCTGCTCCGTGACCGCGCCCGTGACGATGCCGCGGCGGCGCGTGGTCAGGCGATCTTTGCCGGGCGCGGCGCGTGCTGGGATTGCCACGAGCCCGACGGCGGCGGCAATCCGGCGGTCGGCGCGCCGAACCTGGCCGACACGACGTGGCTGTACGGCGACGGCTCGGCGGCGGCGCTGACGGCGACGCTGAAGCGCGGCCGCGCCGGCTCGTGTCCCGCTTTCGCGCGCATGTTGTCGCCGGTCGCGGCGCGAACCATCGCCGTCTACGTCGCCTCGCTGCCGGGCAAGCCGGCGTGACGACATGGTCACTGCACGAGCCCAGCGCGCGGCGGTCGCTCGTCCTCTGCGCCCTCGGCGCGATGATCGGGCTCGTCGTCGCTGGCTTCGGCCTGTTCACCGCCAAGGGGACGCGGACGTCGAGCGTGCCGGCCGAGGACGTCGCGCTGGTCAACGGCACGCCGATCCTGCTGAGCGACTACATCGCCCAGCTCCGCGCGCTGTACGACGTCTCGCTCAGCGCAGCGACGGCGCCCGAGCGCCGCAAGGCGCTCGACGACATGATTCGTGAGGAACTCTACGTCCAGCGCGGGGTCGAGCTCGGTTTGCAATCGGACACGGTCGAGGTCCGTGACGCGCTGGTCGGCGCGGTCGAGGCGCAGACGGCGGCCGACGCGACGATGGCGCAGCCGACCGACGCCGAACTGTTCGCCTACTACGCCGCACATCGTGACGACTTCGCCGACGAGGGGGTCATGGCGCTCGCCGACTATCGCTGGCCGGCAGGCACGCCGGCGGCGACGCTGGCAGCGGCGGGCGCGGCG
>CAHJWT010000211.1 GCA_903643075.1 Sphingomonadaceae bacterium
CCGGGTCGGCGGCGTCGAGGCTGCCCGCCTGACCGAGGTCGGCGAGCGCGCGGCCGACGCCGCGCATGACGTCGCTCCGCTCGACGGTCACCTCGCCGGCGAGCGTCGCCGCGACGGCTTCGTCGATCGCAGTCGCCACCGCCGCGTCAAGATCGAGCTGGCCAAGCGTTTCGCGGACGATCGCCTTCGCGGCGCCGACCGGCGTGTAGTTGTCGAGTGCGGGGTCGGTGTACGCCGTCTTGAACGCGAAGACCTGCGCATTGCGATAGCCGCCGTCGGCGGTGATGACGACGCGCGCGCCGGCGTCGTCGATGCGGTCGGACAGCGTCTTGTCGCTGAATCCACCGAACACCGGGGTGTAGATGATCCCGCGCCGTTTGGCGGCTTCGGTCCAGAACACCTGCGCCGGGATCGACGGCATGTTGAGCGCAATGCGGTCGCCGGCCTTCAGCCCGAGGCTGTCTAGCGCGATGGCGCATTTCGCCGTTTCGAGGAGCAGTCGCCGCCGCGAGATCGGATAGGTGTCGACCGGCGCGCCGCGGCCGCTATCGGCCGCCATGTCCCAGCGGTCGCCCTCGAAGATCATCGCCGCTTCGTCGCCGTGGCCGGCGAGGACGTGGCGATCGACCTCGGCGAAACACGCGTTGGTCCGGCCTCCCGAAAACCACTTGAAGAACGGCGGGTCGCTCGCGTCGAATGCCGTCGTCCACGGGACGAAGCCGGCCGGCAGGTCGGCAACGACCGGCGCGGCGGTCGCCGCATCCCAGCCGGACCACGCCGTCCCGTCCCAGCTCAGCCACGCGCCGTTCGCGCCGACCTGCGCGACGAACCACGGCAGTGTCCCGGCCGCGTCGGCGTGGAACGCGCCCGGGTCGGCGAGAACGGCATCGCGCGCCGCGGCCCAGTCGGCAGCGTCGCGAATCGGGTTGACGGTGGCGACCGGGAGGGCCGCGATGACCGCGTCGCTGTCGTATCGAGCCTCGGCGACGGTCATTCGCTCCCCTGATCGCTGTTATGCCGCTATTGCAGCATCGAACCACGGGAATGTTACGCAAAGCAAGCACGGACTGATCGCCGGCGCCGAAGAATGGCGGTAACCGCCGGCCTCCTTCGATCGTCGGCCGTCCGCCCGCGACATCGTCGCACCGTCGACGATCAAAGTGCGGTTGCGAACGCGAACTCGGCGAGGGGATGGTAGACGGCGGCAGCGCGCGTCAGGACGCTCTCGTAGAGGACGAAATCGTCGACCGGCCACGGTATCGCCGCGACGGGTTGCGCGAGAAAGTCGTCGAGCCGTCCCGCGGCGCGGCCCAGCCGGGCGAGCGTGATGTGCGGGACGAAGGCGCGGCCGTCGGGTGCGATCCCGGCGCGGGCGAGGGCGTGGTCGACCTTGTGGTGAAGCGCGGTCAGCGCGGCGGCGGGCTCGACGCCAATCCAAAGTGCGTGCGGCCGGCCCTTGCTCGCGAAGTGGCCGACGTGGCCGAGCCGTGCCTCGATCGCCGGGTGGCGGACGTCGGCGAGCGCGTCGGCGATGTCGCGCGCGGCGTGGCGGTCGACCTCGCCGACGAAGCGCAGTGTGCAGTGAAGCTGGCCGTCGTCCTGCCACCGCGCCGCCGCGACGCCGCCCATCGCGTCGAGGAGGGCGTCGCGGACCGCGGGCGGCGGCCGGACGGCGACGAACAGACGCATCACACGCGGCGCATCACTTCGCCAGCAGCGCCGCGACCCGCGGCGCGACGCCCTTGACGATGGCCGCGACCCCGGCTCGGGTCGGGTGAAGACCGTCGCCGAGTTGCATCCCCGGCACGCCGACGACCCCGGCCATGAAGAACGGGTAGAGCGCCGCGCCGTGCGCCTTCGCCAGCGCCGGAAACATCGCGTTGAACTCGCCGGCATAAACCCGGCCGAGGTTGGGCGAGGCGTACATGCCCGCCAGCAGCACCGGGATGTGCCGCCGGCCGAGCTCGGTCAGGATCGCGTCGAGGTTGGCTTTCGCCGTCGCCACCGGCTGGCCGCGGAGCATGTCGTTGGCACCGAGTTCGACGATGGCGAGGTCGGGCGTCGCCCTGAGCCCGGTCAGGACCCAGTTCAGCCGCGCGCGGCCCTGCGCCGTCGTGTCGCCCGACACCCCGGCGTTGTGGACCGTCGCGGCGACGCCCTTCGCCCGCAGCGCCGCTTCGAGCTGCGGCGCGAAGCCGTCGCCCGGCGGCAGCTGGTACCCCGCAGTCAGCGAATCGCCGAAGGCGAGGATCAGCTTCGCCGGCGCCGCGCCGGCAACCGATGCCGTCATCGCCGCGGCGGCGAGGCACAGGTGGTAAAGTCGCCTCGTTCCGCCATATCGGGCCATCGCTCGTTCTTCCGGGAAGTCCATGGCCGACCATATCGCCATCGCCGCGCGCGATGTCACCCTGCGCCTCGGCCGTGGCGACGCCGCGGTCGACGTGCTGCGTGGGATCGACCTCGACATCGCCGTCGGCGAGCACCTCGCCGTCCTCGGGCCGTCGGGGTCGGGCAAGTCGTCGTTGCTCGCGGTGCTGAGTGGCCTCGAGCGCGCGACCGGCGGATCGGTCGTCGTCGCCGGGCAGGATTTCTCGGCGCTCGACGAGGACGGGCTGGCGCGGGCGCGGCGTGGGCGCATCGGCATCGTCCTGCAGGCGTTCCACCTGATCCCGACGATGACCGCGGCCGAGAATGTCGCCGTGCCCCTCGAACTCGCCGGCCGCGGCGACGCCCGCGCGACCGCCGAGGCCGAGCTGGCGGCGGTAGGCCTCGGCCACCGCCTGCGCCACTATCCCGGGCAGCTGTCGGGGGGCGAGCAGCAGCGCGTCGCCATCGCCCGAGCGACTGCGTGCCGCCCGCAGGTCCTGTTCGCCGACGAGCCGACCGGCAATCTCGACGCCGCGACTGGGGCGGCGATCGTCGACCTGCTGTTCGCGCGCGGCGCGGAGACCGGGGCGACGCTGGTCCTCATCACCCACGACGAAACGCTTGCCGCGCGGTGCGGGCGGGTGATCCACATGCGCGACGGGCGGGTGGTGTGATCACTCCCCTCCGCCTCGCGCTGCGCGAACTCCGCGGCGGCCTGTCGGGCCTGCGCCTCCTCGCGATCTGCCTCGTCCTCGGCGTCGCCGCGATTGCCGGCGTCGGCAGCCTGGCGAGCGCGATCGACCGGGGCATCGCCGACAACGGGCAGGTGATCCTCGGCGGCGACCTCGCCGCGCAGCTGACCCAGCGCCGCGCCACCGCCACCGAGCGCGCGGCGCTCGTGCGGTTAGGGCGCGTCACGGAGGTGATCCGCCTGCGCGGCATGGTCGGCGGCCCCGGACCAGACGACGATCGGGTCTTGGCCGAGGTCAAGGCGGTCGACGGGGCCTACCCGCTCTACGGCGCGCTGACCCTCGCCGGCCGGTCCGGCCCCGCGCCGGCGCTGCGACCCGGCGAAGTGTATATCGCTCCGGCCCTCGTGACGCGCGCGTCACGCGGGCGGCTCACGGTCGGTGCGGCGAGCTTCCGCGTCGCCGGGACGATCGCGGCCGAACCCGACGCGACCGGCGACGGCTTCGCCTTCGGCCCGCGCGTCATCATGCGCGGCGACGACCTCGCTACGACCGGGCTGCTGGCCCCGGGCAGCCTGTTCCGCGCAAGCTACCGGATCGAGCTGCCGCCCGCCGTCACTCCCACGGCCGCGGCGCGGGCACTGAAGGCGGCGCTGCCGGCGACGAGCTGGGCGCTGACCGACCGGAGCAACAGCGCGCAGGGAACGCGCCAGTTCATCGATCGCCTCGGCCAGTTCCTGACGCTCGTCGGGCTGACCGCGCTCGTTGTCGCCGGGGTCGGGGTCGGCAACGGCGTCACCGCCTATCTCGCGGCGAAATCGACGACGATCGCCGCCCTGAAGGCGATGGGGGCGGGATCGGGCACGATCTTCGCCAGCTACGCGTTCCAGATCGGCGTCGTCGCGCTCGCCGCCGTCGCCGTCGGTGCGGCATTTGGTGCGGCGGTGCCGTGGGCAGTGGTCGCCGCCGCCGGGGACGCGTTACCAGTACCGCCGGCGCTCGGGGTCTATCCCGCGCCGCTGGCGACCGCTGCCGCCTACGGTCTCCTGATCGCCGCGGGCTTTGCCGTCGTCCCGCTCGTCCGCGCGCAGGCGCTCCCGGCCGCGCGGCTGCTCCGCGACACGGTCGCGG
>CAHJWT010000212.1 GCA_903643075.1 Sphingomonadaceae bacterium
CCCGCCGGCCGCTGGCGTCGGCCGCGCCGAGGCGCATCCGCTGGACGTGGACCGCCGACACGGGGTCGCCCCCGGCCGCCGCGCCGCCCCCCATGGTTGCGAACGCCGCCGGCGCGCTCAGCCAGACGAACTCGACGCCCTCCTCCTCGGCATGGGCGACCTCGCGCGCCGAGCCGGGCATGTTGCCGCGGTCGCGGCGGTAAAGGCACCGGACCGACGCCGCCCCCTGGCGGACGGCGGTGCGGACGCAGTCCATCGCGGTGTCGCCGCCGCCGACGACGACGACGTGCTTGCCGGCCGCATCAACGCCGTCAACGCGCTCGCCGAAGCCACGCCGGTTCGACGCGATCAGATAGTCGAGCGCCGCGACCACCCCAGCCGCATCGGCCCCCGGCACCGCGACGTCGCGCGCGGCATAGACACCGGTCGCGAGCAGCACCGCATCGTGGCGGGCGCGGAGGTCGGCGAGCGTCACGTCGCGTCCGACGTCGACGCCGAGGTGAAACTCGATCCCCGCGTCGCGTAGCCGGTCGACGCGGCGCAGGACGACGGCCTTCTCCAGCTTGAAGCCGGGGATGCCGTAGGTCAGCAGCCCGCCGGCGCGGTCGTGGCGATCGTAGACGGTGACGGCATAGCCCCTCGTCCGGAGCATCTCGGCGGCGGTCAACCCCGCCGGCCCGGCGCCGACGATCCCGACCGATTGTCCGTCGCGTCCGGGCCGGACGCGAACCGGCTGCACCCAGCCCCGTTCCCACGCGGTATCGGTGATGAACTTCTCGACACTGCCGATGGTGACCGCGCCGAAGCCGGGCTCGATGACGCAGTTGCCCTCGCACAGCCGGTCCTGCGGGCAGATGCGGCCGCAGATCTCGGGCATCGACGAGGTCGCCGCGCTCGCCTCGTACGCCTCCTCGAGCCGCCCCTCGGCGGTTAGGCGGAGCCAGTCGGGGATGTTATTGTGAAGCGGGCAATGGACCTGGCAGAACGGCACCCCGCACTGCGAACACCGCGACGCCTGCTCGGCCGCCTTGGCGACGAGATAGGGCCGGGCGATCTCCAGGAAATCGTCACGACGCACGTCGGCGTCGCGCTTAGACGGCGGCACCTGGTCGAGCGCCGGAAAGCGCAGCATGGTGGATGCGCTCATCGGCACGACTCCCCTCGCGCGCCACATAGCTGCGTGCGTCACGAGAGTCGAGCAACTTATGGTCGATAGGACAGGATCGCTGCTATTTATATTTCGCTGAAACTGGCTCGTTAAGGGTACGATCGGTGGCGGCATCGAATTGGTCGCATTACGGTTCGATTGGGACGTTTAGTGTTTAAGGTGTCGTCGCGGGCTAGCCTTTCCGCCTCGATGCTCCCCTTAGCGGGGAGGTGGCACCGCGCCGCGGTGACGGTGGAGCGGTCGAGCATGTGGCCTACGCCTGTTCGTTCGACCGCCCCTCCGTCGCGCAAAGGCGCGCCACCTCTCCGCGAACGGGGAGGATCATCTCGCGGGATCGCCGGTCGACCTGTCGTAGGATTTGCAAAAACGCTGTCCTACACGGCGGTTATTTGAAACAGACTGGTGGGTTGCCCTCACGGAGACCGCGCCATGATCCCGACCTTCAGCCCCGCCGCCCCCCGCCACCGCGTCGACGGCTGGACCGCCGCGCGGCAGCACGCCTTCATCGTCCAGCTCGCGAGTTCGGGGAGCGTCCGCCAGGCGTGCCACCATCCCGCGGTCGAGATGTCGACCTACAGCGCCTACGCGCTCCGCCGCCACAAGACGGCGGCGTCGTTCGCCCGCGCGTGGGACGCGGCGATCGGCGCGGCGATGTCGGCGCTCCACGACGAGGCGATCGAGCGCGCCCGCGGCGGCCGGGTCGAGGACGTGTGGCATGGCGGCAAGGTCGTCGGCCAGCGCGTCGTCTACAACGACCGCCTCCTGATGTTCGTCATCCAGAACCGCGCGCTGCTCGCCAACCGTCACTTCTCGTGGGCGACGTCGCACGATCCCAAGGCCAACGTCGACACGGTCTTCGCCGAGTCGGTCGGCGACCTCGAGGAGGCGCTTGCGCGGCAGGCCCGCGCCGACGCCGCCTCGGTACGGATGAAGGCCGAACACGCCCGCGCAAAACCGGCGCACTCGTGTGAGGTTAGTGAGCTTCCGCTGGTTTCTCCGGCGTCAGCCGGGCGAAAGCAACGTCGGGCCGCGTCAGGCGGCGTAGAGCCAGACCAGCGCCGCCGTGCCGGCGACGATCCGATACCACGCGAACGGCGCGAAGCCGTAGCGGCTGATCACCGCGACGAAGGCGCGGACGACGACCACCGCGACGACGAATGCCACCGCGAAGCCGATCGCGATGTCGTGGACCGCGCCGGCGTCGAGGGCGGCGCGGTTCTTGACCAGTTCGAGGACGGTCGCGCCGAGCATCGTCGGGATCGCGAGGAAGAAGCTGTATTCGGCGGCGGTGCGCCGCTCGACCCCCATGGTCAGCGCACCCATGATCGTCGCGCCGCTGCGGCTGACCCCGGGGATCATCGCGAGGCACTGGACGAGCCCGATACCGAGCGCGGTCCGCGCTGGAATATCGGCGACGCCGTGGACGGTGTCGCGCTTCGCCAGCCGCTCGATGACGAGGATGGCGATGCCGCCGGCGATCAGCGCGACGGCAACGACCTCGGCATGGCCGAGCAGCGCCTCGACCTGCTTGTGGAGCGCCAGCCCGATCACGCCGGCGGGCACGAAGCCGAGGACGACGTTGCGGACGAAGCGGACCGCGCCCGGCTCGCGCCGCGCGAGTCCGCCAAGCACCGCGGCGAAGGTCCGCCAGTAGAGGACGACGATGGCGAGGATCGCGCCGAGCTGGATGACGACGTTGAACAGCTTCCACTGGTCGGGGTCGTAGCCGAGCAGGCGGCTGGCGAGGATCAGGTGCCCGGTCGACGACACGGGCAGGAACTCGGTCACGCCCTCGACGATGCCGAGCAGGACGACATCGACCAGGCCATGGCCCGTGCCCGCGACCCCTGGGACTATCGTCACTGGACCGGCGCGGCGTCGCGGTGGAAGCGGCCGGCGGTGCGGTAGCGTTCGAGGTATGCCGGGGCGACCGCCTCGAGCGCCGTCGGCGCGATGCCGAACGCGGCGAGCCCCGGCGGCCGCGCGACGTTGTCCGACTGGAGCATCGCGAACTGGCCCGAGGTCATCGGCACGAGCGGGACGAGGTCGCCGGCGTGGCTCATCAGCCGCGCGACGAAGTCGGGCACCTCGACCAGCGACTTGGTCGACCGGATCTCGGCGACGATCCACGCGATGATGTCGCGGAAGGCATAGACCTTCGGCCCGCCCACCTCGTATGTTTCGCCGCCGTAACAATCCGGATCGGCGAGCGCGGCGACGGTCGCGCGGGCGAGGTCGACCACCCACACCGGCTGGAAGCGCGTGCCGCCGGCGACGACAGGGACGATGGGCAGCGCCTTGGCCATCGCGGCGAAGCGGTTGACGAACTGGTCCTCGGGCCCGAACACGAGGCTCGGCCGCAGGATCGTCGCGCGGGGCAGCGCGGCCCGGACCGCCGCCTCCCCCGCCGCCTTGGTCCGGCCGTACTCGGCCGGGCTGGCGGGGTCGGCACCGATCGCCGACATCTGGACGAAGGCCGTGACCCCGGCGGCGGCGGCGGCCCTGGCGACGGTTCCCGCGCCGTCGGCCTGCGTCGCGGCGAACTTCTGCCCGCCGCGCTCGTCGAGGATGCCGACGAGATTGACCCCGGCGTCGGCGTGGCGGAACGCCGCCGTCATCGTCGCCGGGCGGGTGACGTCGCCGGCGACGATCTCGATCTGGCCGAGCGCACCGAGCGGCTTGAGCGCGCCGGCGCGCTCCGGCGAGCGGACGACGACGCGGAGGCGCGCGCCGGCCCGCGCCAGCTCCTGGACGAGGTAGCGGCCGACGAACCCCGACCCGCCGACGACCACGACCAGCCGGTCCGCCAATCCCTGCACGCTGCACTCCGTCTCGCCGCTCGCGCCGGGTCATGACCGATCGCCTGCGAGTTGACAACCGACCGAACCGTCGACTACCCCCCCGCCCCTGCCCCGTGCCCTGGTGGCGGAATTGGTAGACGCGCCAGCTTCAGGTGCTGGTATTGGCAACGATGTGAAGGTTCGAGTCCTTTCCAGGGCACCAGTGACCC
>CAHJWT010000213.1 GCA_903643075.1 Sphingomonadaceae bacterium
TGCGCCACCGGCGGCGCAGGGGTCGGCGGACGGAGGGCGGCGACGGCGGCGGGCATCAGGCCTTCTCCTCGAGGATCGCGGTGAAGCGTGGGTCCCACAGCGGCGTCACGTCGACGCGGCGTGCGATCAGCTTCTGCGCGGTGAACAGGTCGGCGACCGCCTGCTGCGACGCGATCGCTGCCGGGGTCACGGGCAGCAGCGCGCGGGTCGCGCTGCGGCGGCGGAACTGGTCCCGGACGAACGGCAGCGGCACTCCGACCGACTCCGCAACGATCCGCGCCCATTCGTCCTGGTGTGCCGCGGCCCAGGCGTAGGCGCGGCGGTGGAGGCGGAGGTAATCGCCGATCGCGCGCGACTTCGACTGGTCCGCGAGCGCGTCGACCTGCGCCGCGACGATGTAGTTTCCCGACAGGAAGCCGAACGCGGTCTTCAGGATGCGCGCGCCCTCGGTCGCGATCGCGCGCTGGATCGGAAAGCCGTAGATCGCCCACGCGTCGAGCGACCCGGCCGCGAACGCCGCCGCGCCGTCCGCCACGCCGAGCGCGACCGGGGTGATGTCGGTCCATGTCAGCCCGACCGACTCGAGCATCCGGATGAGAAAATATTGCGCGGTGGTCGCGCGGACATAGCCGACACGCTTGCCCTTCAGCCCGGCGAGCGAATCGATCGCCGACCCCTTGGGAACGAGGACGACCTGGTTGTTGACGTCGTCGCGGGCGACCGCGATCTGGCGGAAGCTCTGCTGTGCCGAGGCGGCGGCGAACACCGGCGGGATCTCGCTCATCCCGCCGAAGTCGATGCTGCCGCCGTTCATCGCCTCGACGATCAGCTGACCCGAGGTGAACTCGCTGAACTCGACGCGGAACCCCCGCGGCGCGAGGCCGGCGGCCTTGAACAGCAGGCGGACGTCGGCCTCGCCCTTGGTGTAGGTCGCGGCGCGGAGCAGCGGCGTCGCCGCTCCGCGCCCGCCGCAGCCGGCGAGGAGCGCGGTGCCGGCAAGGATCGCGGTGCGACGGTCGAGGGTCGGTACGTCGGTCATCGCCGCCACGTTGCCCGCCCGCGGCGGCCCGACAACCGCGCAATCCTTCGCCGCGACGAAGCCGGGCTTAACAATTGAGCGGCCGTCATCGCTGCCGATGAGCAATGCTCAAGCGGCTTCGGCGAAGCGCAGTGCGGCGAGCGCCGCCAGCGCGGCGAGGACGCGCGGCGACTCGGTCCGCACCAGCCAGTCGGGGCTGGCGTCGGCGAAGCGCACCGTCCGCCGCTCGTCGACGATGACGACCGCCGGATAGGGGAAGTCGCCATTCGCCGCGCCGGTGGTCGCCGCCGCGTCGCTGGCGAACCGAATGCCCCATGCCCGCGCAAGCGCTCCGTCGGGGTCGCTGGCGACGGTGAACGGCAGCGCGTGGCGGTCGCGGATCGCGCGCAGCCGGTCGGGCACCTGCGGGCTGACCGCGACCAGCCGCGCCGCGCCGAGGTGCGGGTACAGCGTCCGCGCATAGTACGGCGGCGCAAGGTTGCACGCCGGGCAGCCGGCGTGGCGGAAGAAGACGAGGACCAGCGGCCCGTCGGCGGTCAGCGTCGCGAGGTCGAGCGTTGCGCCATCGGTGTCGACCAGCGTGAAATCGGGCGCGACGTCGCCGGGGCGGACGATCGCGCTCGCGTCGAACGCCGCGACGAGGCCGGCGCGCTGATCAATATTGCGCTGGAGCTGCGCCGGCTCCCACGTGCGGACGCGCTCGGCGTGGAGGGCGGCGAACTGGTCGTTGAGGATCTCGGTCATGGCGCGCTCCCGTGGCGGGGGCGAATCTCTAGGAACCGCGCGACGCCCGCGATAACGAGAAATGCCAAAGCCCGGCATGAGCCGGTCTCAAGCGTTACAGCTCGCGGATGACCTCGGTGGCGAGCGCCGCCAGCCGCGCCGTCGCCGGGGCGAGCGCGCTGCCCTGCTCGACGATGCACGCGACCGGCGGCAGGTCGGGGAGGTCCGAGGCCTCGATCGCAGCGAGATCGCGGAGGAACAGCGGCGTCCGGCAGGTCAGCCCGAGCCCCGCTTGGACCGAGGCGCGGAGCGTCGACAGGTTCGGCGTCTCGACTGCGATGCGGTAGCGCCGACCGGCGGCGTCGAGCCGCTGCAGCGCCGCCTCGCGGAAGCGGCACGGTTTCTCGAGGACGGCGAGGGGGACGACGCTGGCATCGGCGAGCGTCGCGTCACCGTACCACAAGGTCGGCGCAATGCGGATCGCCGTCGGTTCGTCGGCAGCGGCGAAGCCGAGGACGATGTCGAGCTGGCGGCGCTCGAGCATCGTCTGCAGCTCGGCGGTACCGGCGACGCGGGCGAAGATCTGCGATTCGGGGTGGAGGCCGGCGAAGCGCGACAGCAGCCCGCTGAGCAGCGTCTCGGCGAAGTCCTGGACCATGCCGACCCGCACCGGTCCGGCGACCTGCCCCGCGCTGACCGCGGCAAGCGCCTCGTCGTGGAGGCTGAGCATCCGCCGGGCGTAATCGAGCAGGACCTCGCCCGGCGGGGTCAGCGCGAGACGCCGTCCATCGCGGCCGAACAACGGCTGCTGCACCGCCTCCTCGAGTCGCTTGACCTGGAGGCTGAGCGCCGACTGGGTCAGGAACACCTGGTCGGCGGCATTCTGCATCGAGCCCGCGTCGACGATCGCGACGAAGCTGCGCAATAGGGTCGTCGGCAGGTTGACCGGCATCGGCAAAGCCTATCGACCGGCTGGGGTATCGTTCCCGCAGCTTATCTTTGCGACCGCAAAGGAGATGTTGAGCGCCGCTATCGTCATGACAAAGCCGTTCGATGTCAATGCAGTAGCCGCCGTGATCGCCTGTGTATAAGTGGCGCTAATAGGTCGTCGCGGAAAACTGCGTTGTGCCGGACGAGGCGGCCGACACTCTGGCGACCGGTGGCATCCCGCTGCCGGAAGAACGTGATGACGGCTCCGCCGCCGCAAGCATTATGGTCCCGCCTGGCCAAGGCGCGCTGGCTGTCGCCGCTGGCGCCGGTGCTCGCGTGGGAGGCCGGCGCGCGGAGCGGGCTGATCCCGGCGCATACGCTCGCCGCACCGTCGACGGTGCTGATCACCTTATGGTCGATGCTAATCTCGGGCGAGCTGCCGGCGAACCTCGCCGTGTCGGCCGCGCGGGTCGGGATCGGGCTCGGCCTCGGCGTCGCGGCGGGCATCGTCCTCGCCCTCGTCGCCGGGCTGTCGCGGCCGGGCGAGGCCGCGGTCGACGCGCCGGTGCAGATGCTGCGGACGCTGCCGGTGCTCGCGCTGTCGCCACTGTTCATCGTCTGGTTCGGCATCGGCGAGACGCCGAAGATCGCGCTGATTGCGTTCGGGTCGATGTTCCCGGTGTATCTGAACCTGTACAATGGCATCCGCGGCGTCGACGTCCGTCTGGTCGACGCCGCGCGCAGCTTCGGCCTTGGCCGCCTCGGGCTGATCGCCCACGTCATCCTGCCCGCCGCGCTGCCGTCGCTCCTCGTCGGGCTGCGCTACGCGCTGTCGGTCGCGGTCCTTATCCTCGTCGTCGCCGAGCAGATCAACGCGTCGGCGGGCCTCGGCTACCTGATCAACAACGCGCGCGACTTCATGCGGACCGACATCATCGTCGTCTGCCTGATCGTCTACGCCGCGCTCGGCCTCGCCATCGACGCGGCGATCCGCGGCGTCGAGGGCCGCGCGCTGGCGTGGCGGCCGCGGCTGGTGGCGGCATGACCATGGCGACGCTCCTCGACTTCCCCGGCGGTCAGCCGCTCGTCACGGCGACGCCCCGGCCACCGGCTCCGGTCGTCCGCCTCCGCGGCTTCTCGCGCAGCTTCGGCGCGACGCGGGTCATCGCCGACCTCGACCTCGACGTCGCGCCGGGCGAGTTCGTCGCGCTGCTCGGCCGTTCGGGCAGCGGCAAGACGACGCTGCTGCGGACCCTCGCCGGGCTCGACGACAGCGGCGGCCACGACGTCGACGTGCCCAAGTCGCGCGCGGTGGTCTTCCAGGACGCGCGGCTGCTGCCGTGGAAGCGGGTGTGGAAGAACGTCGCGCTCGGGCTGTTCGGGTCCGACGTCCGCGCCCGCGCCGAGGCGGCGCTCCACGAGGTCGGCCTCGGCCACCGCCTCGACGCGTGGCCGCTGACGCTGTCGGGCGGCGAG
>CAHJWT010000214.1 GCA_903643075.1 Sphingomonadaceae bacterium
CGGCACCCACGCCCGCTTCGCGCTGGCCCGGATCGACGCCGGCCGCGTCGCCGCGCTTGGTCCGGAGACGGTGATGCGCGCGGCCGAGCACGCCAGCCTGCAGACGGCGTGGGAGGCGTTCGCCTTGAGTCAGGACCAGCCGCTGCCGCGCGCCGCCGCGATCTGCGTCGCGTCGCCGGTCGGCAGCGAGGCGATCAAGCTGACCAACAACCCGTGGATCATCCGGCCGGCGCTGATCCCCGACCAACTCGGCGTCGACCGTTTCACCCTGATCAACGACTTCGCCGCGGTCGCCCACGCCGTCGCCGCCGGCGACGACGCGGCGCTTGCCCCTCTGTGCGGTCCCGACCGGCCGCTCGGCAACGGCGTGGTCAGTATCGTCGGCCCCGGCACCGGCCTCGGTGTCGCCGCGCTGATCCGCGACGCCGACGGCTACCGCGTCGTCGCGACCGAGGGCGGCCACTTCGACTTCGCGCCGCTCGACGCGCTCGAGGATGCCATCCTCGTCCGATTGCGCACCCGCTTCCGCCGCGTCTCGGTCGAGCGCGTCGTCTCTGGCCCGGGGTTGGTCAATCTTTACGAGGCACTGGCGGCGATCGAAGGGCGCGCCGTGCCGCCGCGGGATCCGCCCGCTCTGTGGGCCGCCGCCTTGGCCGGCGACGACAGCCTTGCCGCCGCCGCGCTCGACCGCTTCTGCCTCAGCCTCGGCGCGGTCGCCGGCGACGTTGCTCTCGTCCAGGGCGGCTTCGCCGGCGTGGTCATCGCCGGCGGCGTCGGGCTGCGGCTGGCCGGCCATCTGCCGCGCTCGGGCTTCGGCCAGCGCTTTGTCGCCAAGGGCCGCTTCGAGGGGCTGATGGCGCAGGTCCCGGTCAAGATCCTGACTCATCCCCAGGCCGGCCTGTTCGGGGCCGCCGCCGCCTTCGCCCAGGAACACCGATGACGATCGACGTAATCATGCGCCTCGGCCCGATCATCCCGGTCATCGTCATTGACGACGTCGCCGCCGCACGGCCGCTGGCCGAGCGCCTCGTCGCCGCCGGCATGGTCGCGCTCGAGGTGACGCTGCGCACCCCGACGGCGCTCGAGGCGATGGCCGAGATGGCGCGCGTCCCCGGTGCGATCGTCGGCGCGGGCACGGTCGTGAGCGAGGCGCAGCTCGACGCCGCGATCGACGCCGGCGCGCAGTTCATCGTCTCGCCGGGACTGACCGAGCGGCTCGGCTGCGCCGCGATCGAGCGGGGCATCCCCTACCTGCCCGGCGTCGCCACCGCCGCCGACATCATGCGCGGGCTCGATCTCGGCCTCGACCGCTTCAAGTTCTTCCCCGCCGTCGCCAGCGGCGGCATTCCGGCGCTGACCGCGCTCGCCGCGCCATTCGCCACCGCGCGTTTCTGCCCGACCGGTGGCATCACCGCCGCGACCGCACCCGACTGGCTCGCGTTGCCGTCGGTCGTCTGCGTAGGCGGCTCGTGGATGATCGCGGGCTAGAAACTGAAGTCGTTCAGACTCCTTCCACTGCGTAAATTCCACTGCGTAAATTTGATCGTCTCGATGCCAGATCTCTTACATGAACGGGCGGCAGAAGTCGGGGTGGGTCAAAGATGACCGAATGACAGGTCGTTGGGTTCGCCGTTATCCTGGACGCCAACTACCAGCGGCGGCTGTGTCAGAAATATGTCGCGGCGCTTTGCTGGCTGACCGCGATCCGCCGTAATCGATCACGGGAACCTCCCCGGCCTCCATTCGCTCCGAGCAGATGAAGCAGTTGACGCTCAACGATGGTCGCTCGATGCCGCAGCTGGGCCTCGGCACATGGCAGATTTCGGATGCAAACGCCGGGTCCGCGGTAAGACAGGCCCTGGATCTCGACTACGCGCTGATCGACACTGCAGCGATCTACGGCAACGAGCGTGGCGTCGGCGCGGGCCTGAACACGAACGGAGCTTGGGTGACGACGAAGCTCTGGAACGATAGGCAAGGCGATGCGGAAGCCGCGCTCGACGAGAGCTTGTCGCGGCTCGGGCTGGATGCGGTCGACCTCTACCTGATCCACTGGCCGTCGCCCGCCCGAGGTCGGTATATCGATGCATGGAGGGCGTTGGTCGAGCTGCGGGAGGTTGGCAAAGCGCGGTCGATCGGTGTGTCCAACTTCCTGCCCGAGCACATCGACGCGATTATCGAAGCGACCGGTGTTACGCCGGCGGTCAACCAGATCGAATTGCATCCCAGCTTTCAGCAGCGTGGTGCGCGCAACTACCACGATGCGCACGGCATCGTCACGCAGAGCTGGAGTCCGATCGGCCAAGGAAAAAAGCTGCTTCAGGTGCCCGCACTCAAGCGCATCGCCGACAAGCATGGATGCAGCACTGCACGCGTTGTGATTGCTTGGCATCTCGCTCATGGCTTGGGCGTAATCCCGAAAGCGAGCGGCCGCGAGCACCTCCTCGATAATCTAGCCGCGCAGGATTTGGTCCTCGACGCCGATGACATGGCCGGTATTGACGCGCTCGACGCATCCGACGGTCGGATCGGGCCGGACCCAAGCACATCGCCGTTCAGCTGATCGGCGTAATGGAGGCGACAGGCTACCGTTGGACAGTGTCACCAGCGATCGACGGCCTTAGCGTGCAGCATCCTTCGCGATGAGTGTCGCATTCACGAAGGAAGGCGACGCCGAAGCCGCCGCAGCGAATCTGCCCGATCGGCCGGTCTCGCCCCATCAAAATTTCGTCACCGCGTCGGGACTAGCGCAGCTTGATGCCGAACTCGCCGCAGCTAAAGCTGCATACGACGCCGCACTGGCAAACGGCGGTATCGCCGCCGACCGCACGGCGATGGCCCGGGCGACGCGCGACCTGCGTTATTGGTCGGCGCGCCGGTCAACTGCGCAACTGGTCGAGAGCGGCAACTGCGCCATCGTCCGCTTCGGTTGTGCCGTTACCTTCGTTCGCGGCGACGGCTCGACGGCGACCTATCGGATAACCGGTGAAGACGAGGCCGATCCCGCAGCGGGGCGGATAGCTTACGTCACGCCCGCGGCGCGGTCGCTGCTCGGTAAGGTCGTCGGCGATGTCGCGACAATCGCCGGCAACGAGGTCGAAATCGTCGCTATCGGCAGCTCCTCGGATCGAAAACGGCCGGTCGCCTAACCACGACTGGGGGAAAGCCAGACAGTCGGCTACGACTATCCGGTGCAGCTTATGTCATAACACGCAGGCGAATGGACGTCTGCCTCCGGAAGCCGACCGACGCAATTGAGCGACGGCTTTTGGGGTGAGATCCCGACGATTAAGTCGACGGAATAGTCGGCCCAATGATACGACATGTGGTCGGATCGGTGATCGTCAAATCGCCTAGAGCTGGACGATCCCCAGCCGCGCCGCCTGGGTGACGGCATCGATGCGGCCGCCGGCGTCAAGCTTGTCGAGCAGGCGGCCGACGTGGAACTTGGCGGTGTCGGGAGCGATGCCGAGGCGGAGGGCGATCGCCTTGTTCGACAGTCCCTCGGCGAGGAGGCCGACGACCTCGCGCTCGCGTGGGGTCAGGGTGGCGAGCAGGACGGCGGGCGGCCGGCGGCTGGCGTCGTCGGCCACGGGCTTGCTGAGGACGAGATCGGCCTGATCGTCGCCGGCGACAAGGGTGATGCCCTCGACCTCGCCGAGCAGCGCGGCGACGCGCTCGGCGAGGTCGAGGTCGGCTATATGCAACGCGATGGTCAGCGTTTCGGAATCGGTCACCGCTCGGGCCGGTCACCGATGGTGACGACGACGTCGCGGACCTCGCCGGCGCGGCGGACGGCGAGCGTCACCGCCGCGCCCACCGGCGTCGTGCGCAGTGTCCGCAGCAGCATGCCGACGTGGCGCTGGCGGTTGCCGTTCCAGCCGAGCACGATGTCGCCCTGGACGATGCCGGCCGCGGCGGCGGGACCGTTCGCATCGACGCTCATCACCATCGCCCCGCGCGCGTCGTCGCCGCCGTCGACCGCAACGTCGCGCAGACCGGCCCCGAGGTAGGCGACCGGCACCCGGCCGCTAGTAGCGAGCGCACCGGCCACCCGCTCGATCGTGCTCGCCGGGATGACCAGTGTCCGGCCACGCGGGCCGCGCACCGCCATGCCGAGCGGCGCGCCGTCGCCGCCGAGTGCCAAG
>CAHJWT010000215.1 GCA_903643075.1 Sphingomonadaceae bacterium
CCCGGGCGGACGAGCGCCGCGCCGAGATCGAGGAGCCGTGCCTGCTCGGCAACGAGCCGGGCCAGCCGCGCCGGGGTCAGCCGCCACCGCGCCTCGGGATTTCGCCGCCACGTCCCCGTCCCCGAGCACGGCGCGTCGATCAGGACGAGATCGGCGACCCCGGCGAGGTCGGCGAGTGCGGTCGCCTCGTGCAGCGGATCGAGCAGCCGCCGCTCGGCGATGGTCACCCCCGCCCGGTCGAGCCGCGGCCCCATCCGGCCGAGCCGCCCGCGCTCGGTGTCGGTCGCGACCAGCCGCCCGCGGTTCGCCATCGCAGCGGCGAGCGCGAGCGTCTTGCCGCCCGCGCCGGCGCACAGGTCGACGACCGTCATCCCCGGCTTCGCCTCGGCCGCGGCGGCCGCGAGCTGGCTGCCCTCGTCCTGGATTTCGACGAGGCCCTCGCGGAACGGCGTGCTCGCCTCGATATCGAACGGCACCGTCAGGCGCAGGCCGTCGGGGGCGTAGGGCGTCGGCACCGCGCCGGCGATGGTCACGTCATCGCGCGTCACCCTGAGCGTGTTGACGCGCAGATCGAGCGGGGCCCGGCCGAGCAGCGCGTCCGCCTCGCGAGGGGTGTCGTCGCCGAAGCGTTCGCGCAGCTTCTCAAACAGCCACCCGGGGGCGATCGACGGCGATGCGATCGGCTCGTCGCGGTCGATTGCCGCCGGCGCGCGACCATCGCCACCGAACAGCTCCAGAAGGTCCGGAGCGAGGTCGCGCGCATAGCCGAGCATCGCCGCGCGCCCGCTCGCCGGGCGCTCGCCGATCGCACGGACGACGGTGAAGGCAAGGTCGCGCACCGCCCGCCGGTCCTTCGACCCGGCGTAGCGACGTGTCGCAAAGTAGCGTGCGACGACGGTGTCCGCCGCTGCGCCGCCATCGCGCGCGGCGGCGGCGATCAGGTCGAGGCACTCGATCGCCGCTTCGACGCGGGCCGCCGGCGTCACGTCGGCCAACCGGCGAAGCCGGTCACGATGAGCCGCCGGCGGCGCCCGCCGGTCACGTCGGATAGTTCGGCGCTTCGCGGGTGATCGCGACGTCGTGGACGTGGCTCTCGCGCAGGCCCGCGTTGGTGATGCGGACGAATTCGGCGCGCTCGCGGAAGTCGGCGAGCGTCGCCGCGCCGGTATAGCCCATCGCCGCCTTGAGCCCGCCGACGAGCTGGTGGAGGACGTCGGTCGCCGGGCCCTTGTAGGCGACCTGCCCCTCGATCCCCTCGGGGACGAGCTTAAGCTGGTCCTTGATGTCCTGCTGGAAATAGCGGTCGGCCGAGCCCCGCGCCATCGCCGCGACGCTGCCCATGCCGCGGTACGACTTGTACGTCCGCCCCTGGAACAGGAAGCTCTCGCCGGGGGCTTCGGTCGTGCCGGCGAGCATCGACCCGACCATCACCGCCGCCGCCCCCGCCGCGAGCGCCTTGGCGATGTCGCCGCTGGTCCTGAGGCCGCCGTCGGCGATCACCGGCACGCCGAGCTTCGCCGCCGCCGCGGCGGTATCGAGGATCGCGGTCAGCTGCGGCACCCCGACCCCGGCGACGACGCGCGTCGTGCAGATCGACCCCGGGCCGATGCCGACCTTGACGCAGTCGGCCCCCGCCCCGACCAGCGCGCGCGCCGCCTCGGCGGTGGCGACGTTGCCGGCGATGACCTCGACGCTGTTCGACAGCCGCTTGATCCGCTCGACCGCGGCGGCGACGTGGACCGAATGGCCGTGCGCGGTGTCGACGACGATCAGGTCGCACTCGGCGTCGATCAGTGCCTCGGTCCGCGCGAAGCCGGCGTCGCCGGTCGTCGTCGCCGCAGCTACGCGCAGCCGCCCGATCGCATCCTTCGTCGCGTTGGGGTAGGTCACCGCGCGCTCGATGTCCTTGACCGTGATCAGCCCGATGCAGCGGTAAGCGTCGTCGACGACGATCAGCTTCTCGATCCGCCGCGCGTGGAGCAGCCGCCGCGCCTCGTCCTGGCTGACGCCGGGCGCGACGGTGACGAGGTTTTCGTGCGTCATCAGCTCGCTGACCGGCTGGTCGGGGTTCTCGGCGAAGCGGACATCGCGATTGGTGACGATGCCGACGAGCCGACCCGGTCCGCCGCCCGCCGCCGCCTCGACCACCGGGATGCCGCTGATCTTGTGGTGCTTCATCAGCGCGAGAGCCTGGCCGAGCGTCGCGTCGGCGGCGATCGTCACCGGATTGACGACCATCCCGCTTTCGAAGCGCTTGACCTGCCGCACCGCCTGCGCCTGCGCGTCGACGTCGAGATTACGGTGGAGGACGCCGAGGCCGCCCGTCTGCGCCATCACGATCGCCATGTCGGCCTCGGTCACCGTATCCATCGCCGACGACAGGATCGGGATGTTTAGCGTGATGTCGCGGGTGATCCGCGTCGCCGGATCGGCCCCGCTCGGCAGGACCGCTGACTCGGCCGGCACGAGGAGAACATCGTCGAAGGTAAGACCGGTCCGAATGTCCATGCTGCTGCCCGCGAGCCTCGCTGCCCGCGGCGCGCACGATCCGGCCACGGTGTCGCCGTGTATCGGAAGCGCGCGCCGGTAGCTAGTGGGTGGCGAGGACGCTATCCCTCCCCCGAGGGGGAGGGGAAGGGTTACGCCTTCGCCAGCCACGCCTGCCAGTATTTCGCCAGCGTCGCGCGCGGGCCGTTGCCGACGGCGGCGAACGCCGTCGCAGCACCGGCCTTGTCGCCGCCGCGGGCGAGCGCCGCGCCGAGGCGCAGGTTCGCCGTCGGCGCGTCGACCCCGCCCTTCGACGCCGCCAGCCGGTACATCTCGGCCGCCTTGGCATAGTCGCCGTAGCCGTAGTGCGCGTCGCCCTGGCCGAGCGCGGTCTTGCCCGTCGCCGCGCCGCGTGCCTCCTTGTCGACCGCGGCCAGTCCGGCCCGGTCGGCGGTGATCTGCGCCGCGATCGTCTTGTTGTATTCGACGATATAGGACTTTGAATTGCTGATCATGCCCTTGGCGACCCCCTCGGTCAGGACACTCTTGGCCTCGCCGGGCAGGCCCTTGCCGAGCGCGGTCTCGGCATATTCGGCATAGTCGCGCTCGCCGTTGAGCGCCCCGGCGGTGTCCATCAACCGGAACACGTCGAGCACCGCCTGGTCGTCGAGCTTCTGGCTGTCGCGGAACAGCAGGAGGACGTCGCGCCAGTTGACCGCGTTGGGATAGGCGGCGATCAGGTCCATCGACGCCGACTGGACCTCGGCCGGCAGCTTGGCGTCGACCGCGATGCGCAGCTGCTTGCGATAGAGGTTCTCGTCGACCGGCTTGCCCGACGCCTTGCCGGCGGCGATCGCCTTCTGCAGCGTCGCGATCGCCTGCGGGTTCTGCTTCTGCCGCGAATAGAGCTCCGACAGCGTGTTGAGGTCGTCGGCGCTCGGATTCGGCCCCGCGGTCAACGCCTCGAAATAGGTCGTCGCGCCCGCGTAATCGTTGCGCTGGAGGGCGAAGCTGGCGAGGTTGCGCAGGTACTTCGGCTTTTCAGTCGCCGGCAGGAACTCGCTGTTGACCATCGCCTTCAAGGCTTCCTCGGTCAGCGCGTTGTCCTTGGTCTTGAGCGAGATGCCGAGCTTCATCTGCGAGATGAAGAACTGGTCGGTCGCATTCAGGTTGCCGACCGCCTCGGCGGCACGGACCTGGGTCAGCGCGCCGGGCAGGTCGCCCGCCGCCTCGGCCTTCTGCGCCTCGACCAGTGCCGGCCGGACGCCCTTCGAGATGTTCTTCGCGTCGGCGGCACCAGGGGTTGCGGCGGACGCGGCGGCGTCGGGCTTCTTCGCGGCGGCCGGCGCGGCGACGGCGAGCGCGGCGAGCGCCGCGGCGAGGGCGAGACGTGAGCTGGGCATCGAGGCTTCTCCCGGTTGGACTGTCGTCTTTGGCCAATCCGCTACGGCGCGGCGATGGTGCGGTCAATCATGGCGCGGGCGGATGAACGCCTTTTGAACTTTCGCACCACGTCCCGCCGTCCTAAGCGCAGGCGATGCTCGCCGTCCTCTCGCCCGCCAAGACCCTCGACCTCGACAGCCCCGTGCCGCCGGTCGCCGCGACCGAGCCGCGCTTCGCCGCCGACGCGGCCAAGCTCGCCGCCGCCGCCGCG
>CAHJWT010000216.1 GCA_903643075.1 Sphingomonadaceae bacterium
CCGGTCCTCGCCGCGCTCGCCGCGCTCGAGCGCGAGCAGGCGCGCGAGCCGCTGGCGATCCGCGCCGCTGCGCCGCCGCCTCTGCGTGTCCTCGGCTTCACCGACGACCTCGCCGCCGCGTTCCACGACATCAACGCCGAATGGATCGAGGCGATGTTCACCCTCGAAGCCAACGACCGCGCGATCCTCAACCATCCGCGCCGTATCGTCGACCGCGGCGGCGTCATCCGCTTCGTCGCGGCGGAGGGGCTCGGCGTCGTCGGGACGTGCGCGCTGATCCCGATCGATGACGATGTCTTCGAGTTGACCAAGATGGGGGTGCTGGCGGCGGCGCGCGGCCGCGGCGCGGGCGAGTTCCTCCTCGCCCACGTCGTCGCCGAGGCGCGGCGGCTGCGGCTGGCCCGCCTTTACCTGCTGACCAACCGCCGATGCGCCGCGGCAATCCACCTCTACGAGAAGGCCGGCTTCGTCCACGATCCGAGCGTGATGCGCGACTTCGGCGCACGGTATGCCCGGTGCGACGTGGCGATGTCGCTGCCGATGTAGCGTCGCAGGAGTCGGGTCGCCGCACCGGGCGCAGCAACGGACGACGCCTCTCGCTCCGCACCCGCGACCCCGCTATAGCCCCGCCATGCCGCACCCGCTCGCCCACATTGACGCCTGGATCTTCGATCTCGACAACACGCTCTACCCGGCGAAAACCAACCTCTTCGCGCTGATCGACGCGCGGATGGGGGCGTTCGTCGCCCGGCTGCTCGGCGTCGATGCCGCCGCGGCCCACCGGGTGCAGAAGGACTTCTTCCATGCCCACGGCACCACGCTCCGCGGGCTGATGAACGAGCACAAGGTCGATCCTCGCGCCTTCCTCGACGACGTCCACGACATCGACCTCGGCGGCGTCGACCACGCGCCGGTCCTGGTCGAGGCAATCGCGAGGCTGCCGGGGCGCAAGCTCGTCTTCACCAATGCCGACACGTCGTACGCCGAGCGCGTCCTCGCCCGCCTCGGGCTGGGCGCGGCGTTCGAGGCGGTCCACGACGTCCACGCGATGGACTATCTGCCCAAGCCCGACCCGCGCGCCTATCGCGGTTTGTGCGATCGCTTCGGCATCGATCCCGGCCGCGCGCTGTTCGTCGACGACATGGCGCGCAACCTCGCACCGGCGAAGGCGATCGGCATGACGACGGTCTGGGTCGACAACGGCAGCGAGCAGGGGCCGGGGCCGGTCGCCGACTGCATCGACTTCACCGTGACCGACGTCGGCGACTGGCTCGCCGGCGTCGTCGCCGAGCTGGAAGCGGCATGAGCGACGTGCCCAACGACCTGATCGCGCCGATCGAGGCCGGCTGGGCCGACCGTGCGAGCATTACGCCCGACACCGACGGCGCGGTCCGCGCCGCGGTCGAGGCGGCACTCGCCGGGCTCGACAACGGCACGCTTCGCGTCGCCGAGCCCGACGGGGCGGGCGGCTGGCGGGTCAACCAGTGGCTCAAGCAGGCGGTGCTGCTGTCGTTCCGCCTCAGCGGCAATGCGCTGATCCCCGGCGGTCCCGGCGGCGCGAAATGGTGGGACAAGGTGCCGTCGAAGTTCGACGGGTGGGGCGAGGCGCGCTTCGCCGCCGCCGGGTTCCGGGCCGTGCCCGGCAGCATCGTCCGCCGCGGCGCGTACATCGCGCCCGGCGTCGTCCTGATGCCGAGCTTCGTCAACATCGGGGCTTACGTCGGCGAGGGGTCGATGATCGACGCGTGGGCGACGGTCGGGAGCTGCGCCCAGATCGGCGCGAACGTCCATATCAGTGGCGGCGCGGGGATCGGCGGCGTTCTTGAACCGCTCCAGGCGGGGCCGGTGGTGATCGAGGACGGTGCCTTCGTCGGCGCGCGGAGCGAGGTCGCCGAGGGCGTCGTCGTCGGCCGCGGCGCGGTCCTGTCGATGGGCGTCTACCTCGGCGCGTCGACCAGGATCGTCGATCGCGCGACGCGCGAGGTCTTCGTCGGCCGGGTCCCCGACTATGCCGTCGTCGTTCCCGGCACGCTGCCCGGCCGGCCGCTGCCCGACGGCGCGCCCGGGCCAGGGCTGTATTGCGCGGTGATCGTCAAGCGCGTCGACGCGCAGACGCGCGCCAAGACCGCGATCAACGACCTGTTGCGCGACTGATGCCGCCCCGATGACATTGCCGGCAAGCCTCGACGACTTCGAGCTGGAATGGGAGGCGCTGGAAGAGGTTCCCGACGACCGCTACCGCCTGCTGATCGACCTCGGCCGCGCGCTGCCGGAAATGGACCCGGCGCTCAAGACCGAGGCGACGAAGGTGCGCGGCTGTGCGAGCCAGGTGTGGCTGTACCCGACACGCGGGGACGGCGGCCAGCTTCATTTCGCGGCCGATTCGGATGCGGCGATCGTCAAGGGGCTCGTCGCGCTGGTCCTGCTTGGGGTGCAGGACCGGGTGCCGGCGGCGATCGACGTCGCGGCGGTGCGCGCCCGGCTCGACGCGCTCGGCCTGTCGCGGCACCTGTCATCAAACCGGACGCAGGGCTTGGCGTCGATGCTGGGACGGATCGGGGAGCTGGCGCAGGGATGACCTCCCCTCCCGCTTGCGGGAGGGGTCGGGGGTGGGCAGCGCGGGCGTCGCTCCGGCCACCTGCCCACTTCCACCCGGGGCCGCTGCTGCGCCGCGTCTCTCGCCCCTCCCGCAATCGGGAGGGGGAGGATCACTTGATCCGCACCTTGAAACTCACCTCGGCCGCCGCGGTGAACCCGCGCGCCGGACGCAGCTGGTCGTCTTGGACGCGTCCCGACACGCTGAGCATACCGATGTAGAACGGCGTCGCCACCCGCGCCTCGGCATAGTTGATATTGACCGGCGTCGGCGTCAGGACGTTGGCGCTCCCCGTCTGCGGCCGCGACACCAGCGCGCGATGGAGACTGAGGGTGTAATTGCGGTCGTAGCTGTCGGTCAGATTGGCCTGCAGCGTGTAGAGCCGCGAATCGCTGTCGAGGCTGAAACCGAAGTCGCGGCCGCGGTAGCGCAGCCCGTCGGGATATTTGCCGTCGGTATAGCTGATGCCGTAGCCGACGGTCGAGAAGCTGAACAGGTTGAGCGTCGAGATGCTGCTGGTGTATTCGGCGGTGACGCGCATCGTGTTGCGCCCGACCGGCACGTAGACGCTGCCGCCGACGAGATAGCTCGAGAAGCTGTGGTCGATCGGGTTCGAGTCCTCGTTCATGATCTGGGTATAGGCTTCGATCGGGACGCCGCCGATCCGCCAGCCGTAGCGGATGTCGAACTCGCCCTCGCTCGCGGTCTTGCTCGGCGTCGCGTCGTTGTTGCGCAGGTCGAAGACGAGGCCAAGGCTGCACGGGTGGCCGCTGCCGCACAGAATCTGCGTCCGCGACCCGCCGATCTCGAGCCCGCGCGTCGGGTTGAGGGTGACGCGGACGGCGTTGAACGCGGTCGACCGCGCGATCCGCGTGTCGTTGAGGATACCGGCGACGACCTCGGCACGGAACGGGCCGATCCAGCTGAGCAGTGGCGTTTTGAAGCGCAGCGGCCCGGCGGTACTGATCCCCACCTGCGGGAACGGCCGCGCGTTGTTCGAATAGGTCAGCGCCGAGACCCACCCCGGGCCCCACCAGTGCGGCACCTCGCCGCCGTAGATCTGGACGTTGCCGAAGCGCTGCGCGAGGTAGCTGCCGTCGAGGTCGAGCTGCGCCCCGCGCTGGCCGGTCTGCCCGGCGATCGCGCCGATCTGGACGTGGAGGTCCGAGCGGCCGGCGGTGATCTCGGCGGTCTCCTGGATCGTCCCCTTGCCGTAGCCCTCGGCGTTGAAGCCGCGAATCAGCGCCGGTCGGTTGGTCCCGTCGAGCAGCGTCTCGGCGCGGCCGCCCTCGGCGGTCTCGCGCGTCGCGCGGACGCGGACGCGGCGGATCGCCTCACGGATGTAGGTCGGCTGGGCGTCGAGCGTCGGCGACGGCTGGAGCGCGTCGAGGACGCCGCGCCACGGGACCGGCCACTGCGTCACCATCGTCTGCGCGATGCCGGCGTCGTTGAGCAGCGTCAGGTCCGACCGGAGCTGGTCGTCGCCGACCGAAGCCCACGGCGCGGCGGCGACCGGCGCGGCGACCGCGGCGGCGAGGAGGG
>CAHJWT010000217.1 GCA_903643075.1 Sphingomonadaceae bacterium
CGCCGCCTGAGCCGCCGTGCCCCGCGCCGCCGCGTGACGGGCCCCATCGGCGCGACCAACTTTGCCAACCCCGCCGGGGGAAGCTAACCGGGTCGGCGGCAGGCGCGCCGGCGACCGCCGCGGGAGACGGGCATGAAGGGCGACGCGAAGGTCATCGAGTTCCTCAACGAGGCGCTCCGGAACGAGCTGACCGCGATCAACCAGTACTGGCTCCACTACCGCCTGCTCGACCACTGGGGCATCGAGCGCCTCGCCGACTTCGAGCGCCACGAATCGATCGACGAGATGAAGCACGCCGACTGGCTGTCGGCGCGCATCCTGTTCCTCGACGGCCTGCCCAACTTCCAGGCGCTCGGCCGCCTGCGCATCGGCGAGACGGTCGAGGAGGTCCTCAAGGCCGACCTCGCCCTCGAAGGCGACGCCATCCCCTTGCTCCGCGACGCGATCGCCCACGCCGAGACCGTCCGCGACTATATCAGCCGCGACCTGTTCAAGCGCATCCTCGACAACGAGGAGGAGCACGTCGACTACCTCGAACGCCAGTTCGACATGATCGCGCGGATGGGGATTCAGAACTATATCCAGCTGAATTCGAAGCCGGCCGATAAGGAGGTCGGATAGCCACAGCGGCAGCCGACGGCGCGGCTTGCGGAGCGCTCCGCGGACGAGCGAACGACATGGGCGATCGCAAGCAGTAGTCGGCTGTGCACAGGCGGGCGCGAGCAGCCGGCATCCACCGGCACCGCGATTGCTTCCGGCTGCCGCTTCTGAGGTCGTGGCGAGTCAAACCCGAGCACGTCGTAGCATCGCCGGGCCAACGCTCGCGTCCTCGTCTTGCCCAGAAAATCCTGCTGCAAAGTCGCCGTAAGGTCTCGCAAGCTGACCGACAATCTGATAAGGTCGCTCGACTCGACCAACGGCGTACATTTATCGGGCGATGTCTTGTCGCCGGCAGATAAGCTCAGGGGGAGGGTGCAATGGCCGACGATAAACTTGTGGTTAACCTGGTTGACAGTGCTGCCGCATTGGACGCTTTCGCCAGCAACGAAGACCGCTTTCGCGCTGTTGCCGACGCCTTCCTCGCCAACGACACCGACACCTTTCACCGGCTGCTCGACGAGGCCAAGGTCAGCCAGCACTGCGAGCTGATCTGTCATTGGCTGCGCAGCAAGTTTTGCGTGCTGCTCTGCCTCGAGCTGTGCGGCCCGCCGCGCACGGCCGAGCTTCCCGAGCTGACTGAATTTGCCGGCGTCGTCCAGAAGATCGTCGCCGACGCGGCCCTGATCGAACGGTTCGCCGTCGCGGTGCTCGAACGCAACGGCGAGGAATATCGCGCCCTGGTCGCGGACCTCAAGCTCGAGCGCTTCTGCCACCTGCTCTGCCACTGGATGTGCACCGTCCACTATCGGCTCACCTGCAGTGTCGTCTGCTCGCCCGTCGTTCGCCACCAGGTCGGGCTCGTCGAGGCACTGGTCGAGGCGGGGACGTCGGTGGCGCGCCTCGCCGCCAGCGCCGAGGATTTCACCGCGGCCACCGCCGCGGTGCTGGCGCACGATTGCGACGCCACTCGCGGGATCGTCCAGCGCCTCGGCCTCAACGATCAGTGCCACCTCATCTGCGAATGGTTCTGCGCCTATCGCTGCATCCGGGTCTGCCTGCTGCTGTGCCGCGCCTTCCCGTTCGCGGAAATCTCCAGTCCGCTGGCGGAAGCCTTCGCCTTCGCCGGCGTCGCGGTAAAGCTGGCCCGCGAGCCGGTGATCGTCGCCCGGCTGGTGGACGCCGTTGTCGCCGGCAACGCCGAGGCGTTCGGATCGCTCGTCAAGGAGCGCCAGCTCGAGCCCTACTGCATCCAGCTCTGTCACTGGATCTGCTCGTTCGAATGTCACGTGTTCTGCGTCTGCGTCTGCCCGCCGTTCCTGCAGCCGTGGTTCACGCAGATCGGCCACTTCAATATCTACGGCGATATCGATCCGGCGACCGGCCTGACCAACAAGGCGCTCAGCTTCAGCGGGCTGGGCTACGGCGGCGGTCCGAACTTCGCCTTCACCGGCTGCCTCGAGCTGCGCGGCTTCTGTCCGACGACGTCGCCGAGCTTCTCCGGCGTGCCGATGCGCTATCGTTTCCTTTACGAGCACCCGGCGGGCAATCGTGTGCCCCTGACCGCGGCGCTGCTCTGCGCCGTCGACGCCGGCAACCGGCGGATTCCGTGGCCCGAAAACAGCGGCGGCGTTGCCGGCGCTGCCACGGTGCAGACCTTCCAGGACATCACCATCGCCGGCGCGCCCGAGCCGGCGCCGGTGCCGCCTGCGGTTGGCGCGCCGTGGTACGGCCCGGCGCGTCACGTCATCGTTCCCGACGCCGACGGCTGGATCGCGGTCGATCCCGACTCGATTTCGGGCGGCTTCACCACCCTGATCGGCTTCGCCACGCCCGCCGTCGCCGATCTCGCCGGGGGCGACGGCAACGCCGCCACGTCGGCGGCGGCCGGCACGCTGGTGACCGGTACCGACCAAAAGAGCGGCACCGACATCGGCCTTGTCTTCGAAGCGACCCGTGTCGGCGGTCCGACCAGCCCGCCGGACTTTACCAACTCGGTTGGCAAGGTCCACGTCAACAACTGGGTGGAAGTCCACAAGATCGACATCCTGCAGTTCCACACGGGCGGCGGTACGCCCTGTTCGCCGCTGTCGACGTCGGCCGGGATCGAGTTCACCGCCGATCACGAACTGATGGCCGCGTGGGCCATCGGTCTGACGACGGCCGCCGTGCCGCCGCCGCTACCGGGCGGGCCGGTGTTCGCCAGCGGGGAAGGTACCCGTGGCGCCGTGCCTGCCGCGGCACCGGCCCAGCCGCCGGTGCCGGTCGCGCCGCCTCCGCCGTGGCGCTGGGCCGACACCTTGGTCTACGACATCTCGGCCTGGCCGACCTGCTCGTACACGGCGTCGCTGAACACTCGGCCGGCGCTGACGACGGGATTGGCCGACCGCGATGTGGCGACGACATCGGTGACGTTCTGCATCGGCGGAAGGCGGGCGGCGCCGACGAACTGACGCGACGAGGCGGGCACCGACGCAGGCCAGTCGGCACCGCGCGATCGCTTGACTGCAGGACTTACCCGGTTAGCCGATCTCCCGCACTTCGGTGATGGGCGGCGTTGGTGCCTACGGCTGGCCCTTGCCGCCGCCGGCGCCGTAGACGTTACCGGTGGTGTAGCTGCCGTCGTCCTCGGCGAGGCGGACGTAGATCCCGGCGAGTTCGGCCGGCTGGCCGGGGCGGCCGCCCGGTGTGTCGCCGCCGAACGCGACGAGCTTCTCCGGCATCGCCCCGCCCGAGACCTGGAGCGGCGTCCAGATCGGCCCCGGGGCGACGCCGTTGACGCGGATGCCCTTGGGCGCGAACTGCTTCGCGAGGCTCTTGACGTAGTTCATCGTCGCCGCCTTGGTCTGGGCATAGTCGTACAGGTCGGCGGACGGGTCGTACGCCTGCTCCGACGTCGTGCCGATGATGACGCTGCCCGGCGGCAGGTGGGGCAGCGCCGCCTTGATGATCCAGAAGGGAGCGTAGATATTGGTCTTCATCGTCCAGTCGAACTGCTCGGTCGAGATGTCGAGGATCGACGCATGGGCCTGCTGCCGCCCGGCGTTGTTGACGACGATGTCGAGCCCGCCGAGCCCCGCGACCGCGCGCTCGACGAGGCGCTGGCAGAAGCGCTCGTCGCGCAGGTCGCCGGGGATCGGCACGGCGATGCGCCCGGCCTGGCGGATGAGGTCGACGACTTCGCGCGCGTCGGGCTCCTCGCTGGGATAGTAGTTGATCGCGACGTCGGCCCCTTCGCGGGCATAGGCGATCGCGGCGGCGCGGCCCATGCCCGAATCGCCGCCGGTGATCAGCGCCTTGCGCCCGGTCAGGCGACCGTGGCCGACGTAGCTCGTCTCGCCGTGGTCGGGGCGCGGGTCCATCTTCGACGCGAGGCCGGGCCACGGCTGCTTCTGGTCGCGGAACGGCGGCTTGGGGTACTTGGTCCGCGGGTCGGTGAGCTTGGCCGGGCCGGTGGCCGGCGTGCTTCCCTGCGCGGCGGCGGGGCTCGCGAGCGCGGCGGCGGCGAGGCCGA
>CAHJWT010000218.1 GCA_903643075.1 Sphingomonadaceae bacterium
GACCTCGGGTCCGATGCCGGCGGGGTCGCCGAGCGCGACGGCGAGCGGCGCGATCGGCAGCGCCACGGGGGGCAGGCTCACCGGGCGGCGCTCACCGATAGTCGACGATCGCGTCGCGTCGCAGATCGCGCAGATAGCGGCGCGCGCGCATGTTGACGCGCTCCTCGTTCATCTGGTTGTAGACCGCATCGAAGCTCGGCTCGACGACCTTCGACGGCCGGTCGTCGCGACCGCACAGGACGAGGACGCGCAGGCCGTCGGCAGCCGAGCCGAACGGCGGCGTCGACTGGCCGATCGACAGCTGCTTCATCAGGTTCTGCAGCGGCGCCGGCAAGTCCTTGATCGCGATCGAGTCGTTGATCGCGACCTCGGCCCCGAGGTCCTTGGCGACGGCCTCAGCACGGCCGCATCCGCCCATGTCCTGCGTCGCCGCCTTGAACCGCGCGACGACCGCCTCGCCCTGCGCCTGGGTGACGCCCGGCGGCAGCGGCAGCGACAGCTGCTTGAGGCTGAGGATCGCGTCATCGGGATTGCCGGCGAGCACCTGGCGCTTCTCGATCAGCGCGAGGATGGTGACGCCGCCGGGAACCTTGACCGGATCGCTGATCGCGGTCTCGGGGTTGCCGGGCGTCAGCTTGACGACGACCGGCGCGACGGCGTCGTTCAATTGCTCGGCGCGGACCCAGCCGAGGTCGCCGCCGACGCCGGCGGTCGACGCTTCCGAGAACTGGCGAGCATAGGCGACGAACGATGCGCCGCCGCGGACCTGGCCGACGATGCGTCCGGCGTCGGTCATTACCCGCGTCTCGGTCTCGGGCGTCGCGGCGAGGAAGATCTCGCCGACGTGGTACTCGTCCTTGCCCTTGGCGGCGGTCAGCTTGGCGATGACCGCCTTGACCTCGTCGTCGCCGACGTTGACCTGCGGCTCGACCTTGCGGCGCAGCAGTTTCGACCACGCCAGCTCGCCCCTGATCTGCTGCTTGATCGACAGTGGCGACGACCCCGCCTGGCGCAGGAAGTCGACGAAGGTGCCGTTGGGGTTCTTGAAATTGGTCGCGACGCGATTGTACGCGCCGTCGATCTCGCTGTCGGTGACCTTGATGTCGGCGGTCGCGGCCTCCTGGATCTCGAGCTTCTCGTCGATGAGGTTGCGCAACACCTGCAGGCGGAGCCGGGTCTTCTCCTCGGGATCGATCTTGCCGCCGTTGGCCGCGATGACGAGGTTGAGCCGCTGCTCGACGTCGGTGTCGGTGATGACCTCGCCGTTGACGATCGCCGTCGCCTTGCGCAGGTTGGGGTTGAAGTCGGCGAGCGCCGCGGCGTCGGGCAGGACGAAGGCGGCATCGGGCGAATTGTCGACCGGCGGCGCGTTCTGGGCGGCGAGCGGGGTCATCGTCCATACTCCGGCGAGCGCCGCCACCAGAGTCGTGCGCAATCTCATCAAATTCTCCTGGAGGCCCCGCCGCCTTCGGTTCGGATATCAAGCGTCTACACGCGCCGCGCGTCGACCGCAAAGCCTAGGCGGACGGCCGCTGAACCGGCGATTAGCGGCCCAGATTCTTGAACGCGATGGTGAAGATATAGCTGTCGCCGGCGCGGAAATCGCGGTCGGAGGTATAGTCGCGACGCCAGGTGATGCCGAAGCGGAAGCATTCGTCCTCGTACTGGATGCCGACGCGGTGGCGGATCGGCTGGTAGCCGTCGGCGGTCGACGTCACCTCGTTCGCCTTGCTCGTCAGGTCGATGATCACCGAGCCGTATGCTGACCAGAAACGCGAGATCGCCACCCGCGCCCCGGCACGCAACTCCTCGAAATCGCGCAGGTCCTCGAGCACGATGTTGCGATTGAGATAGGCGTAGCCGATCGTCACGTACGTCTGCGCCGACCCGGCGGTGACGTCGATCTCGTTCCGCCGGACGACCCCGTCGCTGCTGTCGAGGCGGAAGCGGTGGGTGACCGACAGCAGGTTCGCATACTGGAGCGTATTGCGCCCGACGATGTCGGAGAAGCGCCCCGACAATCCGGTGCCGCCGAGGAAGCGGCCGTTACCGGTCCCGTCGAGCCGGACGCTTTCGCCGATCTCGCCGCTGTAGCTGAAGCGCGGCCGCGTCAGGCTGTACTGAACGCCGTAGGTCAGGCGGGTGCCGCTTTCGAAGCGGTCGTAGCCGCTGAAGCGGTTGATCGCGAACAGGTTGGTGTCCTCGAGATCGTTCGACCGCGCGTCCTCGTTGGGCACCCCGCGGTTGAGGTTAAGCGGCGCGGCGACGACCTGGACACGGGGCGTGATCGTCTGCGTGCCGCCGAGCGCCGGCCCACTGAACGGCCATTCGACATCGACGGCGCCGGCGGCGATGCCGCGCGTCTGGAAACCGTCGTCGCCGCGATAGCTCGGCAGCGTCGCCTCGTCGCGGTCGGAGGTGTTGTAAAGATCGCCGCGGACGAGCAGCGTACCGGTGACGCGCTGGCCGAGACCGGTCAGCCAGCTGCGCGACCACTGGCCTTGGACGGTCGCGCGCTGGACGTCCTGGCCGTGGATGCGGACGAGGTTCATGCTGTTCGCGGCGAGATCGAGCTGGCCGCCGAGCAGCTTCGCGTCGGGCCGCCAGTCGTAGTCGACCAGCGGCAGGACGATCGGCGTCGTGTCCCGGCCCTTGTTCGCGCGCAGGTTCTGGAAGCCCCAGCCGGCGATCGACAGGTACGAGTTGTCGCGGAAGCGTTCGAGATTGTAGTTGCTGCGTAGGGTATCATCGTAGTCGAGACCGTAGCGCCGGTCGAAGGTGTCGTCGCTCGACAGCCGGGTGATGAAGGTCGAGCGCCATTCGCTGTCGTGCTGGAGCTGGCCATTCAGCTCGAAATAGCCGCGGGGGCGCTGGCCCTTGTCGACCGTCGTCACGCCGTCGGGCGCGAAGTCGATGACGTCGCCGTAGGTGAAATAGGCGTGGACCTGGACCGGGCCGGCCTTGAACAGCTGCCGCGCGCGCAGGTCGAGCGCCGGCTTGACCCCGGTGAAGAACCACGGCTTGACCGTCAGGTCGCGGTCGGGGCCGAGGTCGATGTGGTACGGCACGCCGACCCCGACGCCGAGCGAGTTGCGCACCTCGAGCTCGGGGACGAGCAGCCCCGACGCGCGCCCCGAGCTGCCGTCGGGATGCGAGAAGGCGGGGAGGTAGATGATCGGGACGCCGAGGATCTCGACCCGCGCGTTGCGATACGAGATGCGGTGGCGGCTGGGATCGTGGCTGATGCGGACGGCCTTGATCGCCCACACGGCCTTCTTCGGACAGCCGTCGCGCCCCTCGACCGCGCACGGCGAATAGACGGCGCGGTTAAGCGTGCTGACGCCGTTGACGCGGACCCCCGAGGTCGCCGCGAGGCGGCCGCCGTCGGCGAGGACGAGGAGGATGTTGTCGATCGCGCCGTCGCGGAGCGAATCGGTCAGCACGACCCGGTCGCCGTAGGCCTTGTTGCCGTCGGGATCGGTCGTGGCGACGTTGCCGCGCGCCTCGACCTGCCCGCTCATGCGATTGTAGACGACGGTGTCGGCGGTCAGCGAATAGCGGTCGCGGTTGATCGCGACGTGGCCGGTCGCGGTGACGACCTGCTCGTCGTCGGCATAGTCCATGCTGTCGGCGGCGAAATCGATGACGTCGCCGGGGCTGGCGATCGCACCGGCGTCGCGCGCTTCGAGCATCGACGGTTTGGCGGCCGGTGCGACAGATGCCGGTGGCGCGAGCGTCGCCGTCGCCGGTGCGCCCGACGGCGCGGTCGGGCTCGGCTTGAGCGGCGTCGCCTCCTGGGCGAGCGCGAGCGACGGCAGGGACAGCGCGAGACCGGCGAGCAGGGCGGACTTCAGGGGCAAGCGGCGCTCTCGGACACGGTCGAGGGCTCGCGACCCCCCGCTGCGCTGCATAAGGCGGGGGAGTCGGCGTCGCAAGGCGACCGCCGGGTTTGCGCCCCGGCGGCGCGGGCGATAGACCGCTTCCGGTGCAAGGAGTTGCCATGCAGATACACTATGCCGACGTCTTCCCCGCCGCGCCCGGCGCGCTCGTCGTCGCCGCCGCCAAGGGCGCGCCGCTCGCCGGCGCGGC
>CAHJWT010000219.1 GCA_903643075.1 Sphingomonadaceae bacterium
GGCCAGGATCGCCGACATCCCCGGCACGGGGTTGCCCCACCGGGCTGCGATCCAGCGTTCGTTCGGCCGTCATGCCATCGCCGGCGTCGCGGCGCACGCCGACGCCCTGGGTGCCGGAACCGCGGCGAGCATCGGGGCGGCCGCCTTCACCTTCGGCGAACATATCGCCTTTGCCGCGCCGCCGAGCCTGCGGCTGGCGGCGCACGAGGCGGCGCACGTGGTCCAGCAACGCAGCGGCGTGTCGTTGGCGAACCGCATCGGTCGGGCCGGCGACGTCCACGAGCGACGCGCCGACCGGGTCGCCGACCTCGTCGCGCAGGGCCGCTCGGCCGAGGCGGAACTCGCCGCCTATCCGGCAGCGTCGTCGTTCGTCCCGGCGCAGGTCCAGTACGCCCCCCCCGACGATCCGGCCGCGGCCGACCGTAAGGTCTACTTCCCGATCACATTTACGAAGACGATCGCCAGCCGGGAGGAGTTCATCGATCTCGCCGAGCGGACGATCTACGGCCGGCGCATCAATCTCGTCTGGACCAACGTCAAGGACAGCTATGCCGCGGCGGCCAGTCCGATCATGGTCCACGTCCCGGCCTCGACCCTGCAGGGCCGGCTGGCCGACTATGGCAGCGATGTCGGCGGCGTCATCAAGGGGCTGGACAAGGTCGCCGACGCGGCGACCTATCAGCGGCTGAACCGTCTGATCCAGAAGCTTACGCCGGCGCAGTGGGCCGACTACGCCAGCCGCGTCGCCGTCCAGACCGCCTCGCTCGACGATTTCGAGAAGTCGATCGATGCCTATCTGGCGAGCGCTCAGCAGCGCGACAACGAACACACCGTCCGCGACGACAAGGTCAAGAAGCTGTTTGGCCTTGAAGCGCTCTATATCCGCTATCGCGACTACTGGAGCCTGATGGGCGTCTCGGTGGCGGAGGGCCACGCGCTTCAGACCGACCTCGTCGCGGCCGGCTTCCCCGGCGGAATCATCGAGTTCGGCAATTATGTCGCGGCGTACCTCGACGCCTTCCGCACCGAAACCGCCCGCATCGGCGACGATCTGATGCAGAAGTACGACAGCACCCTGTACAAGGAGGACGTGCGTTACGCCGACGACGGCGAGGTCGCCAAGCTCCACGCTGCGCTCAAGCCGGTGCGCGACGAGCTGGCGGCGTTCGAGGCCGACGCGAAGGTGTGGAACGACTATGCGAAGGCGGCGAATGACGCCGACTCGCTCGGCCGGGTGCCGGGTAACGGTGGCGCGTATCCGGTACCGTCGGCCGACACCAAGGCCGCGGCCGAGGCGGCGCGCGGTCGTGCCGAGCAGCACCGCGAGGCGGCGCGCACGGCGTCGGCAGCGGCATCGGTCGCCTTCCCGATCCTGCGCGAGGACAACCTGCCGCTCGACCGTCGCCTCGACAAGGTCGCGGTCGGCCGCGCCGATCCGGCCCAGCTCAAGGCGCTGCTCCAGGCGCATATCGCCGCTCGCCGCGGCGACGTGAAGAAGACCCGCGAGACGCTCGCCGGCGACGCCGACGTCGTCTTCAGCCTCGACAAGCTGCTCGCCGCGTCGATGACGCAGCAGGGCGTCGCGGCGAACTCGATCTATGCGATGATTATCGAGGATGCGGTCAAGGCCAAGCATCGCGCCGACTTGCTCGTCAATCTGCTGATCGCCGTGGTCGCCATCGCGCTGACCGTCGTCAGCCTGGGCACCGGCGCGGTTGCCGTCGCCGCGGCGGGGGCCGTTTTTGGCCTCAGCGCCGGTCTCGCCGTCCAGCAGTTCCGCAGCTACGAGACCGAGCACGCCGCCTATGGTGCAGGGCTGCTGTCCGACGATCCGAGCGTCGCGTGGGTCATCGTCGCCGTCGTCGGCGCTGCCGTCGATCTCGGGGCCGCGGTCAAGGCGGTGCGCGCCCTGTCGCCGCTGGCCAAGGCGCTCAACGAAGGGGTCGCCGTCGCCGACGCGGCCGCCCCGCTTGCCAAGTTCAACGAGGGGCTGAAGGCGCTCGAGAAGGCGGGCGAGATCGACGCCAAGATCGCGCAGAACGTCGAACGTGCCGCGGCGGCGCGGGCCAAGGCGGCCGCGGCGGCGCGCGACCTCGGTGCGACCCTGGGGTCGCGGATGTATTCCTTTCCCGGCCCGCTCGCCGACCCGGCGGTCTACCGCGACGTCGTCCGCCTCGCCTTCTACAAGGGCAAGGAGATCGGCTACGACTTCCTCAAGTTCGTCGAGGAACTCCGCCAGTTGCGGAGCGCAGCCAAGCTCGCCGACTTCAGCGACGCCGAGAAGGTCCTGCTCAAAAAGGCGTACGACGAGGGCCGGGCGTTCAGCACCGAGGCCGACCTGCTCAAGTTCGCGCGGACCAGGCCGCTTGGCGTCGGCACCATCGTCGTCGACGAGAACATGATCATCGCGCGCGGCAAGCGCGCCGCCGGGACGGCGCTTCAGCCGGGCGAAACCAAGATGCTTGCCTTCCTCGACGCCAACAAGTCGGCCAAGCTCGCCGTACCCGAGGAACTCTACGACAAGCTGGTCGCGCGGGGAGCCGACGTCAGCGATCTAACGGTGATCGAGAGATCGCTGGCCCAAGGCGCGGCCGAGGAGACCAAGATCCTGACGGCGCTCGACGCGGCGAAGGTCGGCGCGACCAAGGGAGCCGAGGACCGGCGGTTGATCGCGCAGGCGCTGCTGGCCAAGACCGAAGGCGGGGCGGTGCCGACCTTCGTCACCCATGACCCGGGCATCTACAACAACCTCTACCGCATGACCGGCAAGAATCCGGTGGAACTCGGCAAGGCGCTCCCCGAAGCGCTGCCGGGCGGTTTTCGCGTCGAGATCGAAGGCCACAAGCTCGACGTGATCGGCATCCTCAGGAAGTAACCACGCCCATGGCGCTCAACTACGACTGGTTCGTCGCCGCGATGCCCTGCCCGGTGTGCGGCGCGGTCAGCGCGCGCGACGAAGCGATCGAGATGTATACCTACGCGCGGGCGCACTCCGACGGGGCCGACCTCGGCGTCGGCGACGCCTTCGCCTTCCCGCCCGGCGCACTGGCCGCCGGCATACTCGACGGCTACCTTACCTTGTGCCGGCCGGATGACGGCGAACCGGTGCGCCTGCTCAACAGCTGGCGGTGCCGGACCTGCGGCTCGCTCAACTGGGCCGAGATCGTCGTCGCCGACGACCGCATCGCGACGATCGACGCGACCCCGCTCGACCGGAACGCGCTGGCCCGGACGCATTTCATTCAGAACAACGCGGAGTTCGTCGCGGCCGATCTCGTCGGCGCGACGGCGCGGCTGACCGACGACGAGACGTTAACGATACTGCGGCGACTACTGCCCTGATCCCGCGTCACGCGAAGATCTTCCGTCTCGAGGCAAGCGGCGAGGGCGTCAGCGCCACGCAGGCCACTCTCGCGATGCCGAGCCGCTGCTGCTGCTCATACCACTGCGCCCGCATCCGCTGCACGGCACCCGCCGCGTCCGACGGCGATGCGGAGGCATGGTAGCGCACAACGCGGTGCTGCCGGCCGACCAGCGTGACCAGCGTACCCAATTGCTGACCGTCGTCGGCTATATAGCCTGACGCGAGAGCGTCGAGAAAGCCGGGCAGGCTGCCGGGCACCAGGTCGATCATCGTCTCGACGATCCGATTGCGGGCGCCGTTGCGGACGGCGGCAGGGAGCGCGATGCCATCGACATCGGCCTGCGCCAGCAAACCGGCGACGCCGTTGGCCGGATCGCGGAAGAAGGCGCTGTCTTGCCGCGTCATCCACTGGCGTACGGTCGCGAAATAGTCGGGAGACTGTCGCCGATAATAGTTGGCATAGGTGTCGTACCACTCGCCGAGGTCGGCGAATCGGTAGAGATGGACGATCACGGTGCCGCCGCCCGCCGGCCGGCTGGCATAGAACAGGTTCCCGTCAAGGATCGGCGCGAATATGTCGGGCGTGTTCCATCGTTCCTGCGCCGCCCAGAAATCGGCGGCGCGTCTCAGCTTCATGCGATAGACGCGGCGTTCGAAGATCATGCTAGAACTTGTAGCCTATCTTGACGCCGAAGGTGCGCGGGGCCTGCAGCGCG
>CAHJWT010000220.1 GCA_903643075.1 Sphingomonadaceae bacterium
GAGATCGACAAGGTCGCGATCTGGGGCGAGGCGGTCGCCGCGAGCGGTGGGCTTGATCTGACGCTGCCACTGCCACTCCTGGGCTAAGGTCCTCCCGCGGAGCGGGCAGGATCACCCTGAACGAAAAAGGGCGGACCCGGAGGCCCGCCCTTTCGCGCGTGATGGTTCGCCCGCCCTAGAACTTGACGCGGGCGGTGACGGCGTAGCGGCGACCGAGCGCATCGTAGGTCGACGGGAAGGTGTTGCCGCTGTTGAACGTCGTCGAGCCGATGGTGCTGCCGACGATCGGCGGCTTGCGGTTGCCGAGGTTCTGAACGGTCAGCGTCAGCGACAGGTTCTCGACGACGCTGATCCGACCCGACAGGTCGAAGTAGTCGTACGGCTTGATGTGGCCGTAGTTGACCTGCTGCCCGGTGACCGGGTCGGTCCCGACGAACGCCGGATCCTGCGATCCCTCGGTAATCGCCAGCGGCTCCTGGTTGAACTTGTCGATGTGGCGCCACAGCAGCGACACGTCGAACGAGTCGAAGCTGAGCGTCGTCCGCTGGCTCCACTGGAACTTCGGCTGAAGCGAGCCGCAGTTGGTCGAGAAGTAGCCGACGCAGTCGCGGTTGGCCGACAGCGGCGACGCCTGAAAGCGGTTGAAGTCGGTGTAGTTGCCGAGGAAGCTCAGCCCCAGCTTGGCGAAGTGGAGATCGCGGCTGTAGTTGAACGTCACGTCGACGCCCTGCGTCTGGATTTTGCCGATGTTGGCGAGGTTGGTCAGCAGGCCGGGCGTCGTCGCCGGATCGCCGTCGAGGCCGCCGGTGACCGGGTTGCGCCGGATCGACGCGCACGCCGCGCTGGTCGCGCTCGCCGCGGTGATGTTGCCGAAGCAGCCGTTGATCACGTCGCCGGGCGTGAAGCTCGAAATCGCCTGCGACACGCGGATGTGATAGTAATCCGCCGAAGCCGAGAAGCCCGAAAAGAACTTCGGCGCCCAAACGATGCCGGCCCCGAAGGTGTCGGCGTTTTCGGGCCTGATGTTCGGATTGCCGCCCGTGGTCACGTTGGCCTGGCCGGCGGTCGGGTTGAGGATCGACCCGATCGTACCCGCAGGCGCGCCCTGCGCGAGGCAGACCGCGCGCAGGTTGGCGTTGGCGACGGGCGCGTTGCCGGCGCAGGGATCGGTCGCGAGGTTGGTCAGGCCGGTGGTGACGGGCGTGAACAGCTCGCCGATGTTCGGCGCGCGAACGGCGTGAGCGTAGTTGCCGCGGAACTTGATGCCGTAGCCGGGCTCGTAGGCGACCTCGCCCTTGTACGTCGTCGTGTCGTACGACGGGTTGCCCGCCGCCTGGACCTTGTACGACGAGTAGCGGACGCCGCCGTTGACGGTCAGGCTCTGGATGCCCGGCTTGTCTTGGACCAGCGGCACGATCACCTCGCCGAAGCCTTCGGTGACGTTGTAGCTGCCGTTGATGTTCGGCGCGGCACCGCCGGCACCGCCGAGCTCGCCCGCTGTCTGGGCGAGGATGTCGGACGACTGGCTCGCCTTGTAGTTGCGATACTCGGCGCCGACCGCGAAGCTGATCGGGTCGGTCGCCGCCGGCGAGCTGATGCCGATGTCGCCGCTGATCTGGCCGTGGACCTGACCGAGCTGGGTCTTGAGCTGGGTGGTCGAGTTCGCAGTGAGATAGGCGGCCTGCGCCGGCGTGATCGAGCCATTCGGCCCGAACAGGTTGACGGGAACGCAGCCCGCGGTCGTGCTTGCCCCGGTCGGGAGGTTGCTCGTCAAGCAGGTCGTCGTGTTGGTGGCGAAGGCGGCAGCACGCGCACGCGATGTCAGAACGTAGTTCTGGATCGTCTGCAGGTTCGAACTCTCGCCGTAAGCGCCGTAGACGTCGTAGTCAAAGTGATCGGTGATCTTGCCGCGGACACCCGCCTTGTAGTCGAAGATGGTCGTGACATAGTCGCTGACGCGCGGACCGACTTCCGGGGTCCGACGGGAGACCGTCGTGTTGACCGTCAGGAACGCCGGGTTCGGCGTCACGCCGTCGGCGAGGAACTGCTGCGCGGTCGCTGCGGCGGCACACTGGGCCGGCGTGAAGCGGGGCACGTACGTCGCTTGGACGCCGTTGACCGTCGGCGCGACGTTGAACGCGCAGAACTGGTTGCGCAGCGCCGCCGGCAGGTACGGGTTGCTCAGCGGAACCGTGATCGACGAGCCGAAGATGCCCGACGGCGCGATGATCGTGTCGACGGTGTTCTTCGAGAACAGGCCGCGCGTGTAGAAGTCGAAGTGCTCCGACGCCTCATAGTTCGCCTGGCCGAAGATGTTGAAGCGCTTGAACGGCGTCTGGAAGATGTTGTACGGATTGAAGTTGAACGGCGCGTAGGTCGCGACCGCCTGGCCCGTCGCCGGCTGCAGCTGACGCGCGCCGCCGTTCGGCGTCGCAGGGTTGACGCTCGGCTGGCCGGTCGCCGGGTCGATCGGGCGGGTGCCGGTGAAGCGCGACGGGACCGCCGTACCCGAGCCGCTGAGCGAGCCCGAGAACGAATCCACGTTGTTCACCGAAAAGCTGCGGTCGCCCTGATAGACCGGATCGGCGTGCTGGTAGCCGACGCTGAACACCGCGTTGCCCTTGTCGTCGGCAAAGTTGCCGCCGATCGTCGCGTCGGTGCGGTAGTAGTTGCCGTCGCCCTTCTCGGTGATCTGCTCCGACCCCGAGATGTCGATGCCGGTGAAGTTCTTCTTGGTGATGAAGTTGACGACACCCGCGATCGCGTCGGCACCGTAGGTCGTGCTCGCCGCGCCGGTCAGCGATTCGACGCGATCGACGAGGGCCAGCGGAATGTTGTTCAGGTCGACGCGACCGACGAGATCGGCGGGCACCAGGCGATTTCCGTCGAGGAGCACCAGGTTGCGATTCGAGCCAAGACCGCGAAGATCGACGTAGGAGGCACCGGCGTTGCCGTTGTTGACCGCCGAGCCGATCGAGGGGACGACGCCCGGGATCTCGCGCAGGACGTCTTCGGCGACGTTCGACTGCTTGAGCTCGATCTCCTCCGACGTGGTCACGATGACCGGGGTGGCGCGGACGAGGTTCGGGTTCTTGATCAGCGAGCCGGTAACGGTGATCTCGCGCTCGCCCTCGGGGTTCGGCGCGGCTTCGGCGACAGCACCGACGGTGGCATTGCCGGCGGCCGGCGTGCCCGGCGTGACCTGAGCGAGCGCCGGCACGGCGAAGGCGGTGGCCCCGACCAGCATGGTCGAGCGCAGGAGAAGCGTCTTGAGCAACATCGTGAAAATCCCCTCATCATCGTCGCCGGCCCGTCCGATCCTTGGCGGGACCGTGGTGGGCTGCATGAACGCTGTATGAAAGGGCCATCCGTGCGCCGCAACCGCCGATCGGCGACCCGCCACAGTTAGCTAAGTCCGTGTTGCAAATCCGTCACATGACCGCTACCGGCCAGCGTCGAACTAAGCTGGAAACCGCTCCGTGAAGCTCATGCCGCTCCTGATCGCCGCCGCGCTCGCCGCTCCGGCCGCCGCCGCGCCGCGGGCGAGCGAGACGGCGGGCGGGATCATCGCCGAGCTGACCGGGTGCAAGGCGATCGCCGACAATAACCAGCGCCTCGCGTGCTTCGACGCGGCGACGGCAAAGCTCGCCGCGGCGACGGCCAAGGGCGACGTCAAGATCATCGACCGCGAGGACATCCGGGCGACGCGGCGGTCGCTGTTCGGCTTCGAATTGCCCAAGCTGCCCTTCTTCAAAGGCGACGACAGCGCGGCCGACACGCCGTCCGAGATCGACACGACGATCAAGGCGGTCGGCGGGGCCGAGTTCGGCAAGTTCGTCGTCACCATGGATGACGGCGCGGTGTGGCGGACGACCGAGCCGCTGCCGCGCGATCCGCGGCCGGGAATGCCAGTTCACCTGAAGCGCGGCGCGCTGGGCAACTATTTCATGCGCGTCGGCTCGATGCGCGGCGTGACGGCGCAGCGGGTGCGGTGAGCCCGCCGGCCGGGGCCGCGACGCCGCAGGGGCTCAACGCGGCCGGGCTCCAGCGGCTCGGCGCAGGCGATGCCGCG
>CAHJWT010000221.1 GCA_903643075.1 Sphingomonadaceae bacterium
CCGGCGACCGCCGCCAGCCGCCGCGCCGCGCCCTCGCCGCCGAAGCTCGCGGTGCCGACGATGCCGCGGCCCTTCTCGACGACGATCAGATTATCGTGCGGTCGCGCGACCTTGCCGGCGACGAAGCCGGTCAGCCCGGCGACCATCTTCGCCTTGACGTCGGCCGGCAGCGGCCAGCCGGCGTCGGCGCTCAGCCGCAGGAGGTACGCGGTCAGCGAATCGTCGCCGGCGATCCAGTCGGCGGGGAAGAAGCGGACCAGTCCGTCGCGGTCGAGATACGCCGGCAGCAGTGCCGCCGCCGCGTCCCACTTCGCCCGGTCGCCGGTGGCGACGGCGACCGACAGGCGCTGCTCGATGCAGTCGTAGGGGTACGCGGCCATGTACGCGCGGACCCCCGGCAGCGCCCCGCCGAGCGAGCGGCTGAGCGCGACGTCGAGTCCGCCCTTCCCCGGCAGCGCCCCGGCAGGGAGCGCGACGGGAAACAACTGCGGCCGGTCGACCTGGACCAGGGTCGCCTGGAGCGTCTCGACCGGCACCGCCGGCGCGACGGTCTGCGCCACTTGCGCCGCGTCGGTCGCGCCGGTCGATGCGCGGGCGGTAATGGTCCACTGCACCTTGCCCTCGGCCGGCGCGGCGACGTCCCACGCGACTGTCGTCGCGTCACCGGCGGGGATGTCGACGACGCGGTCGGCGAGGGTCGCGCTTCCCGCCCGGCCCGCGACGGTCGCGCGGAACGCCTTGCCGGTCGCATTCCTGACCAGCACCGTCGCGGTGTAGCGGTCGCCCTCGCGGACCAGCGGCGGGATGCCGGCGAGGATCTGGAGGTCCTGCGTCGTGCGCACCACCGTGCTGCCCGTCCCGAACAGGTCCTGACCACCGGTCGCCACGGCGACGAAGCGGAACGCCGTGAGCGAGTCGTTCATGGCGACGGGCAGCGTCGCGCGCCCCTGCGCATCGAGCGGCACCCGGCCGCGCCACAGCAGCAACGGGTTGAAGTCGCGGCGCACCGTCCCCGTGCCACCCTCGCCGCCGCCGCCGCCCGCGGCGAGCGCCTTGCGGCCGTAGTGGCGCTTGCCCACCACCTGCGTCTGCGCGGTCGAGGTCAGGACGCTGACCGGCCGGTCGGCCATCATCGCGGTCAGCACGTCCCAGCTGTCGTTCTTCCTCAGCTGGAGGAGCGCCTCGTCGACCGCGGCGAAGGCGATCTCGCTGCCGGGCGGCAGAGTGCGGCCTTTCGGCGGCGTTACCGTGACCGTCGTCGCGGCAACCTTGCGCACGGCGTAGGTCGGGCTGTCGGTCGCGACGCGGACGTTCAGGCGGTGGTCGTCCCAGCCGACGCGGACCTTGGCGAGGCTGAAGCGGTACGATGGCTTGGCGAGGTCGACGAGCGCGGTCGGCGACGCGCCCTCGCGGCTGAGCCACGGCAGGTGCCAGCGCCGCGCAAGGTCGGCGAGCCACAGCCGCCACCCGGCGACGCGGCCGCGCACCGCGAGCACCGAGACGAACACGTCGGGGGCATAGCCGCGCCTGAGCTGGACCGACACCACCGAGTCCTTGCCGTCGAGGTCGGTGACGAAGCTGTCGACGACGCCGTCGCGCAGCACGCTGACGAGCGCGGTCGCGCTGCGGAACGGCATCCGCACCTGGAACTTGGCGATGCCGCCGGCGGGATACTCGGGCTGCTCGGGGACGACGTCCATGCGGTCGCCGTTGTCGCCGCCGAACCACCAGTCGTCGTCGCCGGCGAGCCACAGCGACTGCGTCGCGCGGGCGACATGCCCCTGCCCGTCCCTCGCCGTCGCCAGCGCGATCACCTCGCCCGAGACGCCGGCGTCGAGGGTACACTTGAGCAGCCCCTTGTCGTCGGTCGTGCCCGAGCAGCCCCGGCCGAGTTCCTTCGTCTCGCGGCTGTTGTCGTAGGCGTAGAAGCCGCCGATCAGCCGCTTGCGGTACGAATAGGTCTCGCGGCTGAACAGCTTGACCTCGATCCGCTGGCCGCGGACCGGCTTGTTCGCGAGGTCGAGCGCGACGAGGTTCAAGTGGACCGCGTCGGCCTTCATGATCCAGCCGTCCTTGGCGATGCCGACACGGACGCTGGCGGGATCGAGGCTGACCGAGCCCTTGGCGGTCGCGACCTCGCCGTTGGCGTCGTCGTAGTCCATCTCGGCGACGAGCGTCGACGGCACCGTCACCGCGGCGAGGTGATCGACCGTGACCCGCGCGGTGCCGCCGGCCGACAGCGTCACCGGCACGACCGAGGCACGCGTCGGGCCCGGCGTCGCCGATTCCTCGGCCCCATCGAGGCGGACGATGCCCGGCGTCACGTCCTCGCCGGTGAAGCTGAACTTCGGATAGTCGGGCAGCTCGAGATCGCGCGGCTGAACGAGCGTCCGCAGCTTGACCGGCGCGTGGCCTGCCGCGCCGCCGGCGAGATAGGCGAGGCTGAGATCGATCGGCACCGCGCTCGGCGCGACCTGCGGTGTCCGCGGCCCGTCGACGCGCGCGCGGATCGTCGGCAGGCGGAATTCCTCGACGGTGAAGGTGCCGGCATTGTGCCGCTCGGTCGCGCCGCGCTCGCCGATCTCGACCGCGTATTCGCCGAGCGCCGCGGCGGCGGGGATGGCCCACGCCGTCTCGCCGATGCCGTCGCGGCTGAACTTCGTTGCGATCTCGTAGGTCTGATCGCTGCCGAGGTGGCGGACGACGACGGTCGGGTCGGTCGGCAACGCAGTCAGGCCCAAGCCGGCATCGGTGCGGGCGCGGACGATGTGCTTCATGTGGACCGTCTCGCCGGCGCGGAACAGCGTGCGGTCGAACACGGTGTGCCAGACGCTGCGGTCGTCGCTGCCGCCACCCTGGTCGAGGCTGAAGTCGGACGGGGCGATGCCCTTGCTCCACGTGGTCAGGGTGAAGCTGTAGTCGTCGTTCGTCCGCGCGCTGACCATCAGCGGGTGGTCGCCGTAGTCGCAGCTGCCGTAGTTCGCCGGCGGCGGCAGCGTGTCGCCGATGGGTGCGCGCCCGCTCGCGTCGGTCGTCGCGGCGGTGAACAGCTTGCCGGTGCAGCTGTCGCTGACCGCGATCCGCGCCCCGGCGACCGGCTTGGCGTCGGCGAGGCGCGTTACCCACGCGAGGCTCCGCCCCCGCCCCCACTGGAAATGCACCGCCATGTCGGTGACGAGCGCGCCGGCGGCGACGTAGCGCGTTCCGCCGCGCCCGAGCAGCACCGCGCCGAGCCGCGGCGACGCCAGCTCGACGACGTGGAAGCCGCTGCCCTTGAGCGGAATGCCGATCACCTCGAACGCGCGCGCGTCGCGGCGGTCGATCGTCAGCCGCCGCGCCGGCGCGTCGGCGCGCAGCAGCGGAACCGAGCGCGTCGTCTCGATGTATTTCTTGTCGTCGCTGCCGGCGATCGGCTCCTCGTCCTGCGTCCGCTCCTCGGCCTTGTCGAGCGTCCGCAGCCACTGCGCGACGGTCGCGTCGGTCGCGACCACCACGTCGCGACCGCCGATCGGGCCATGGTCGTTGCCGCCGAGCCGCGTCTCGACCGCGCGGACCGTCACCGGCAGGACGCCGCCCTCCGCCGCCTCGACGATACCGAAGCTCGCCGGGAACTTGACCAGCGGCGGGGCTTCGGCGGTGGCGACGTCGAGCGGGAAGCGCGCCGCGTTGGTCAGCGGCCGTCCGGCGTCGTCGACGAGGTTCGCCGGCACCTCGACGCGGAACTGCGCCGTCTCGGCGAACGGCCCCTTCCACTGGACCAGATCGACCGTTTGCTGATGCGGGGTAGGCGGCACGGCGGCGAAAGCCTTGCCGCTCGCGTCGACCAGCCGGACGTTGGTAGCGAAGCCGACCGGCACCTGGCCGGTGAAGCGCAGTGTCAGCGGCTCGATCGGCGAGCACGCGGCAGCGGGATTGGCGCGGCTGCACTCGAAGCGCGCGGTGAAGGCGGGGCGGACCTTGAAGTCGAGGCGGCGGGGACGGAGCGTCGCGAGGCCATCGGCGGTGGCGATGCCGGCGTTCCACACCAAAGCGACGCGCCCGCCCGCCGGCAGCG
>CAHJWT010000222.1 GCA_903643075.1 Sphingomonadaceae bacterium
CGCGCGCCGCTCAGCGCCGCCGTCGCCGAGGTCAGCGCCGCGCTCGGCGTCGCACGCTCGGCGGTCTACGCCCGCGCGCTGGCGCTCCGCGACGGATAGGCTCGACAAGCGCCGAATAGCGCGACATCCTGCGCAAGTTCGGGGCGACGGCGGGACGGATACGCGAGGAGTAACGGCGATGACGAGCGCAAGCGACGTGGCGCATAAGACCAGCGACCTCGCGCGGCTGGGACTGGTCGACGACGGCGCGATCGACCTCGCCGACGCGGCGCTGCTGCTCGCCGCCGCCGACCACCCCGACGCCGCACTCGACACCGCCCGCGCCCGGCTAACGGGCATCGTCCTGCGGCTCCAGCGCGAGGCGGCCGGGGTCGACACCGTCGCCGACCGCGCGCGGGTGCTCGCCGAGCTGGTCGCCCACACCCTCGAGATGACCGGCGACACCGCCGACTACGACAATCCGCGCAACGCCGACTTCCTCGCGCTGCTCGACCGCAAACTCGGCCTGCCGGTGACGCTGTCGATCCTCTACGTCGCGCTCGCCCGCCGCGTCGGGTGGACCGCCGACCCGCTCGGGCTGCCCGGCCACGTCCTCGTCCGCGTCGGGGCCGAGCCGGTCACGGCGCTGATCGACGCGTTCGACGGCGGCCGCCTGCTCGGCGCGAGGGGGCTGGCGACAGTCCTCGAGCGAGTCCTCGGCGGCAGCGGCACGGTCGAGGCCGACCACCTCGTGCCGCTATCGAACCGCGCGACGCTGGTCCGGCTGGTCTCGAACCAGGCGACACGCGCCAGGCGGGCGGGCAACGTCGCGCGCGCGCTGACGCTCCACGAGCGGATGACGCTGATCGCGCCGGGCTTCACCGGGCTGTGGTGGGAGCGCGCGCGGCTCGAACAGCTCGCCGGCGACATCGGTGCGGCGCGGGCGTCGCTCGGCGCGATGCTCGAGACGACGCGCGATCCCGGCGTGCGGCAGCGGGTCCGCGCGGCACTGAATGCCCTGGCGCGGGCGACGTGACGTCCGACCGGGCCGGCGCGTAGGAAAATGTTCCACGTGGAACATTTTGGTGGTGGCCAAGCGGTTGATCTAGCGTGGCCGGCGGCGGCGGCGGGCCGGTTTGGCCGTGGGCCGCCGCGCGGCGCGGCGTGACGTCGCCGCGGTGGCGGGTGGTCACCGCAAACGCTCTGCCGCCGCCGTGATGTCGCTCACCGCGTCGGGCGTGACGACGCCGCGGTAACGCGCGCGGACGTCGCCACGGCCGTCGACCAGCCACGTCTCGGGGATGCCGTCGCTCGCCAGCGCCGCCTGGACGCGGCCGCGCGGGTCGAGGCCGGTCGCGATGAAACGCGTTCCGGTCGCAGCGAGAAACGCCGCCGCGTCGGCCGGCGTATCGCGGACGGCGATGCCAGCGACGGCGACCCCCCGCCGGCGCAGCGCGGCGAGCGTAGAGGCCTCGGCGCGGCAAGGAACGCACCACGAGGCGAAGAAATTGACCAGCGTCGGATGGCCGGCGCGGAGGGTCGCGTCGGTTAACGGCGGGGTGCCGGGGAGCGCGGCAAGGGCGAATGGGGGGAACGGCCGGCCGATCGCCGGCGGCGGCGCGGGGCGGGCCCACCAGCGGACGCCGAGGAGGACGAGGGCGAGGATCAGGGCGGTCGGGGCAACGATGCGCGAGGGCCTCTCCATCAGACCTCGGCCGCTCAGCCGACGCGGCCGACCTTGTGGAGCGAGCCCGCGACCTCGGGCGGCATGTATTTCTCGTCGTGCTTGGCGAGGACGGTGTCGGCGACGAACACCCCGCCGGGGGCGAAGCGGCCCTCGGTGATCACCCCCTGCCCCTCGCGGAACAGGTCGGGGACGATGCCGGTGTAGGCGACGGCGACCTCGTGGGCGTTGTCGGTGACGCGGAAGCGCGTCAGCGTCCCCGCCTTCTCGACCGACCCGCGCTCGACCAGTCCGCCGAGGCGGATCGCGCGGCCGGCCTCGGGCGCGTGGGCGAGGACGTCGGACGGCGCGTAGAAATAGGTCGCCTGGTCGCCGAGCGTCGTCAGCGCGAGCGCGCTCGCCCCGCCGAGCGCGACCAGCGCGGCGGCGAGCAGCACCAGCCGCTGGTGCTTGGGGCGGAGACGCCGCGTCATCGCCGCCCCCGCGCCGAGGCCGCGGCCTCGGCGCGGCGCATGGCGACGAAGCTCCACAACGTCACGCCGAGCAGCCCGGCGACGGTCAAGGCATAGGCCGGATAGATGAACTCGGCGTGGGTCATCGCGCGCCCGTCCTCATGCATACGCCTCGGCCAATCGCCGGCCGCGCGCCGCCGTCCGCGTCCGCGCAAGCGCGGCGCGCATCCGCATCAGCACGACGCCGGCGAAGACGAGCGTGAACCCGGCGAGGCTGATCAGCAGCGGCCGCAGCATCGCCGGGTCGATCGTCGACTTGGTCAGCGTGATCGACGGCCCCTGGTGGAGCGTGTTCCACCATTCGACCGAGAACTTGATGATCGGCAGGTTGACCACCCCGACCAGCGCGAGGATCGCCGCCGCCCGACCCTGCGCCGGATCGCCGCCGTGGCGTTCGTCCTCGGCGGCGGCGAGGCCGAGATAGCCGAGGTAGAGGAACAGCAGGACGAGCATCGACGTCAGCCGCGCGTCCCACACCCAGTAGGTGCCCCACGTCGGCTTGCCCCACAGCGAGCCGGTGACGAGGCAGATCGCGGTGAACAGCGCGCCGACGGGCGCGATCGCCCGCGCCGCGATCGCCGCCAGCGGATGCCGCCAGACGAGCGCGACCGCCGACGCCACCGCCATCCCGAAGTAGCCGCCGCTCGCCAGCCACGCGGCGGGGACGTGGACGTACATGATGCGGACGCTCTCGCCCTGCTGATAATCGGGCGGCGATGCGAACAGCCCGAGCCACAGCCCGACCGCGGTCGTCGCCAGCCCGGCGAGCGTCAGCGCCGGCGTCAGGACGCGGGCCCAACGGAGGAACCGGGTGGGGTTGGCGAAGCGGTGCATGGCGGGGTTCTAGCGCGGAACGGTGGCGGGTTGAACCGAGGTCGTTTGACCCAGCGCAATTTCGACCTCAGCTGCTTGAGCCGAACTTGTCATCCCGGCGCAAACCGGGACCCATAACCTCGAATGGTCGTGGTGATGGATCCCGGCCTGCGCCGGGATGACAAGATACGTCAATTCGACCTCATCTTGACAGCTGCGTCACCGCCGGACGACCTCACCCTTGCCGGCAGCAGCCTATTTCGCGCCGCACGCCTTCTTGTCCTTGTTGCCGGCCTTGGAGCAGTCGTAGTGGACGGTCTTGCCGTTCTTCAGCGTCGCGGCGACCTCGTTCGGGTTGGCCGTCGCGGCGGTCTTCGTCTTCGTGACCGTCGCCGATCCGGCCGGGGTTCCGGTCGACGCATGCGCGGTAGCCGGCAGGACGGCGGCGGCGGGCTTCGCCGCGGTCGCCGTCGCGGGCGGGACGACGACGTTCTTGCATGCCTGCTTGTTGGCGTTGCCGGCCTTGGTGCAGTCGTAGTTGAGCGGCTTGGCCGCGGGCTTGGCGGCGGTCGCCACCGCGGCGGGGGTCGCCTTCGCCGGGGTCGCGGCGACACCGCCCTGGGTGACGTTCTTGCACGCCGCCTTGGTCTTGTTGCCGGCCTTGGTGCAGTCGTAGGTCATGCCCTTGGCCGCGGGCGGGGTCGTCGCCTGCGGGGCCGCCGGCGCGGCGTGGGCGGCGGCGGCGCCGAGACCGAGCGCGGCGGCGAACGCAATCATCCTCAAGGTCATCTGTGTCCCCTCCGTTGCGCGCGGCAAAGCCCGGCCGCGATGGCGATAGTGATGCGCCTTCGCGGCTGAACCTGCAATGTCCGAAATCGGCCTTAGTCGCCGGCACGGAGCGCGGCGGCGGCGGCGAACGGCGTCAGCGCGACGACGACGAGGCTGCTCGCGGCGAGCAGGCGGAGCGCTCCCGGTGCGTCGCCGCCGACTCCGAAGATCAGCACCGGCAGCGCCAGCGGCACGACGATCAGCCCGGCGAGCGCGCCGCCGCC
>CAHJWT010000223.1 GCA_903643075.1 Sphingomonadaceae bacterium
GGGTGGTGACAGCGGCCGGCGCGCGGCCGACGCCGGCCGAGATCGTCGCAGGCGTAGCGGCGCTCGGCGAGGCGCAGCCGCTCGGTCGGTCGACCCGCGCGGTTCACGGCGCGGCGCTGTGGCGGCGGGGGGAGGCGCTGATCGTCCGCGAGGATGTCGGCCGGCACAACGCGCTCGACAAGCTGGTCGGCGCGGTCGCGGCGGCGGGCGTGGCAACCGGCGACGCGATGCTGCTGCTGACCAGCCGCGTGTCGGTCGAGATGGTCCAGAAGGCCGCCGTCCTCGGAGCGCCGGTGGTGGTCGCGATGTCGGCCCCGACGACGCTGGCGGTCGACGCCGCGGCGACCAGCGGGCTGACGCTGGTCGCGGTGGCACGGGCGGACGGATTCGAGGTGTTCGCCGGGGCGGAGCGGGTAGCGTGGTGATCCCCTGCGACCCTACCGCCCCGCTGCCGCCCGCCCTCGCCCGATCGCCTCGCCGAGCAGCGCGGCGGCGTCATCGGCATCCTTCCATGCACCGATCGTCACCCACTTGCCCTTCTCCAGATCCTTGTAGTGCTCGAAGAAGTGGGCGATCTGCTCCTTCAGCGTCGGGGGCAAATCCTCTGGCGAACGGACGTTCGCGTAGAATGGGTGGAGCGCGTCGACCGGCACGGCGATCAGCTTCTCGTCGCCGCCGCTCTCGTCCTCCATGACCAGCGCGCCGATCGGGCGGACGCGGCACACCGCGCCGGGAACCAGCGGCGTCTGGCCGACGACGAGGACGTCGATCGGGTCGCCGTCGGCCGACAGCGTATGCGGCACAAAGCCGTAGTTGCCCGGATAGAACATCGCGGTGTGGAGGAAGCGGTCGACGAACAGCGCGCCGGACGCCTTGTCCATCTCGTACTTGACCGGCTCGCCGCCCATCGGCACCTCGATGATGGCGTTGATGTCCCACGGCGGCGCGCGGCCGATCGGAATCTTGGCGAGGTCCATGGCGTCTCCTATCTGGGTGGGTGATAGCGCGCCTGCGTGAAGGAATGAACCTGTGTCCGACCCCGTCGTCATCCTTTCCTATGCGCGGACGCCGATGGGCGGTTTCCAGGGGGCGCTGAGCGGTGTCTCGGCGACCACGCTCGGCGCGACGGCGGTGCGCGCGGCGGTCGAGCGGGCCGGCGTCGCGGGCGGTGACATCGATCAGATCGTCATGGGCTGCGTCCTGCCCGCCGGCCTCGGCCAGGCCCCGGCGCGGCAGGCGGCGATCGGGGCCGGGCTGCCGCTCGGCGTTGCCGCGACGACGGTCAACAAGATGTGCGGGTCGGGGATGCAGGCGGCGATCATGGCAAACGATGCCCTGGCGAGCGGCAGTGCCGACATCGTCGTCGCCGGCGGGATGGAGAGCATGTCGAACGCGCCGTACCTGCTCGCCAAGCACCGTGGCGGCGCGCGCATCGGCCACGACGTGGTCAAGGATTCGATGTATCTTGACGGGCTCGAGGACGCCTACGACCCCGGCAGGCTGATGGGCAGCTTCGCCGAGGACAGCGCCCGCGAGTATCAGTTCACCCGCGCTGAGCAGGACGATTATGCGCTCGAGTCACTGCGCCGCGCGACCGCCGCGATCGACACCGGGGCGTTCGTCGACGAGATCGTCGCGGTCGAGGTACCGGGCAAGGGCGGCGCGACAACGGTCGCGACCGACGAGCAGCCCGGCAAGGCGCGTCCCGACAAGATCCCGACGCTGAAACCCGCGTTCAGCAAGGACGGCACGGTGACGGCGGCCAACGCCTCGTCGATCAGCGACGGCGCGGCGGCGCTCGTCCTGACCCGGACGAGCGTCGCCGCCGCGAAGGGTCTGACCCCGGTCGCGCGCATCGTCGCCCATGCCGCCCACGCCCACGAGCCGGGGAAGTTCACCACCGCGCCGGTCCCGGCGATCGAAAAGGTGCTCGCCAAGGCCGGCTGGTCGGTCGCCGACGTCGACCTGTTCGAAGTCAACGAGGCGTTCGCCGTCGTCGCGATGATCGCGATGCGCGATCTCGGCATCCCGCGCGACAAGCTCAACGTCCACGGCGGCGCGACCGCGCTCGGCCATCCGATCGGCGCATCGGGCGCGCGGATCATGGCGACGCTGATCGCCGCGCTCCAGCGGACTGGCGGCACCCGTGGCGTCGCCGCGCTGTGCATCGGCGGCGGCGAGGCGACCGCCGTGGCGCTCGAGCTGTCGTAGTCGGGCGGGTCGACGCTCCTCGGTATCGGCACCGCCGTCAGGCGCCGGCGACCGCGCATGCCGCGAAGACGAGCAGCCCGGCCGTGCGGTTGCTGCGGAACAGGCGCAACGCGGACGACGGCGTACGATCGCGGAGCGCCGCCGCCTGCCACGCGAGGTGTGCCGCCGCCGGGATGATCGCGACGAGCACGAGCGGGTCGGGCCAGACCAGCCACAGGCTCGCCCCGAGCAGCGCGACAGCGGCTGAATAGAAGCCCGCCACCCCGGCGCGTGCCCAGCCGCCCAGGGCGCGCGCGCTCGACTTGATCCCGGCGAGCGCATCGTCCTCGAGGTCCTGGAGCGCGTAGATCGTATCGTAGCCCAGCGTCCATGCGATCCCTGCCGCATAGAGCAGCCCCATCGCCGGCGACGGCGGCGCGACTGCGGTCCACGCGACGGGAACCCCCCAGTTGAACGTCAGCCCGAGCCACGCCTGCGGCCACCATGTGATCCGCTTCATGAACGGGTAGGCGGCGACCAGCCCGAGCGACCCGAGCGCGACCGCCGCCGCCAGCGGGCGCAGCGCGACGAGAACCGGCAACGCGCACAGGCCGAGGACGACCAGCCAGCCCCCTGCTGCGCGGACCGACACCGCGCCGCTCGCCACCGGCCGGTCGCGGGTGCGGGCGACCGAGCGGTCAAGGTCGCGGTCGACGATGTCGTTGTAGACGCACCCCGCGCCGCGCATCGCGACCGCGCCGAAAAAGAACAGCGGCAGCAACCACCACCGCGCAGCCGGTCCGCCGCCCGCCGCCGATATGCGTAGGCCGCCGCCGGCGGCGAGGCCCCACCCGCACGGCCAGAACAGCAGCCACATCCCCGCCGGCCGGTCGAACCGCGCCAACCGGGCAAAGGGGCGGGCGGCGGCAGGCAGGCGGTCGACCCAGTTCGACGGGGCTGCCTCGGCGTCCGGCGTGACGCGGTCGTGCGGTTCCACGGTGACGGGGCCCATGCTAGTCGCCCTAGGCATGACCGCCGACCTGTCAACCACGCCGCGGCTGTTCGTCGACATCGATCTCGCCGGGGCCGGCGTCACCGGCGAGGTGACGCTGCCGCCGCCCGCCAGTCGTTATCTGGCGCAGGTCATGCGCCGCGCCGCCGGCGACCGCGTCCGCCTGTTCGACGACTGTTCGGGCGAGTGGTCGGCGACGGTCGTGATGCCGCACCGCAAGGCGACGGTCGTTCGCCTCGGCTCGCGGCTCGGCCCGCGCGAGACGGTCGCCGACCTGTGGCTGTGCGCCGCGCCGCTCAAGCGCGGCCGGATCGATTGGGTCGCCGAGAAGGCATGCGAGCTGGGGGTGGCACGGTTCGTTCCCGTGCTGACCGCGCGGACGGTGGTCGACCGAATCAACCTCGACCGCCTCCGCGCGCACATGATCGAGGCGGCCGAGCAATGCGGCCGGACGGCGCTGCCGGAACTCGTCGAGCCCGTGCCGCTGGCGGTGCTGCTCGCCGGCTGGGAGCCAACCCGCGCACTGATCTTCGCCGACGAGACCGGCGGCGCGTCGCTCGCCGCGACGCTTCGGGGCGTCGGCGCGCCCGCCGCGATCCTAATCGGCCCCGAAGGCGGCTTCACTCCCGATGAGCGTGCCGCGATCCGCGCCGCGCCGCGCGTAACGGCTGTCACCCTTGGCCCACGCATCCTCCGTGCCGACACGGCAGCGGTCGCGGCGATCGCGGTGTGGCAGGCGCTGACCCCGGATCCGTGACGCCGCTCACCGGCGGGCGGGTCGGACCCCGGGCCCGCCCGGTGCTGCCGCCACCGGCGGGACAGCGGCGCGGCGGG
>CAHJWT010000224.1 GCA_903643075.1 Sphingomonadaceae bacterium
TCGTACGGGCTGTCGATGCCGGTGAAGTTCTTGAGCTGGCCGCCGCGCGCCTTCTTGTAGAGGCCCTTGACGTCGCGCGCCTCGGCGACCTCGAGCGGGGTGTCGACGAAGATCTCGACGAATTCGCCCGGCGGCAGCATCGCGCGGACCATCTCGCGCTCGGCGCGGAACGGACTAATGAACGCGGTCAGCACGATCAGGCCGGCGTCGGTCATCAGCTTGGCGACCTCGCCGACCCGGCGGATGTTCTCGATGCGGTCGGTCTCGGTGAAGCCCAGGTCCTTGTTCAGCCCATGGCGGACGTTGTCGCCGTCGAGCAGGAAGGTGTGGCGGTTCATCACGTTCAACAGCTTCTCGACCTCGTTGGCGATGGTCGACTTGCCTGCGCCCGACAGCCCGGTGAACCACAGCACGGCGGGCTTCTGATTCTTCAAGCCGGCATGGGTCGCGCGGTCGATGTCGGTCGCCTGCCAGTGGACGTTCTGCGCGCGGCGCAGGCTGAAGTTGAGCAGCCCCGCCGCGACGGTCGCGTTGGACAGCTTGTCGATTAGGATGACGCCGCCGAGCGCCCGGTTGTCGGCATAGGGCTCAAATACGATCGCCTTGTCGGTCGCGATCTCGGCGACGCCGATCGCGTTCAACGCGAAGGTCTTCGCCGCGAGGTGCTCCATCGTGTTGACGTTGACCTGGTATTTTGGCGCCTGGACGCTCGCCGAGACGGTCTGCGCGCCGAGCTTGAGCGTATAGGCGCGGCCCGGGATCATCGCCTCGTCGGCCAGCCACACGATCGTCGCCTCGAAGCGGTCGGCGACCTGCGGTGGGGCGTCGGCGACGGCGATGACATCGCCGCGTGAGCAGTCGATCTCGTCGGCGAGCGTCAATGTCACCGACTGGCCGGCCCCCGCGCGGTCGAGGTCGCCGTCGAGCGTCACGATCCGCGCGACCGTCGACGTCTTGCCCGACGGCAGGACGCGGATCGCGTCGCCCGGCCTGACCTCGCCGGTCGCGATCAGCCCAGAGAAGCCGCGGAAGTCGAGGTTGGGCCGGTTGACCCACTGCACCGGCAGGCGGAACGGCTTGGCCGCGTCGGCGGCCTGGTCGACCTCGACCGTCTCGAGGTGCCCGATCAGCGTCGGGCCGGTGTACCACGGGGTGTTGGCGCTCGGCGCGGTGATGTTGTCGCCCTTGAACCCCGAGATCGGCATCACAGTGAAGCCGGCGATGCCGATCGAATCGGCGAAGGCGCGATAGTCGGCGACGATGGCGTCGAACCGCGCCTGATCGTAGCCGATCAGGTCCATCTTGTTGACCGCGAGGGCGAGGTGGCGGATGCCGATCAGGTGGGCGAGGTAGCTGTGCCGCCGCGTCTGCGTCAGCACGCCCTTGCGCGCGTCGATCAGGATGACGGCGAGGTCGGCGGTCGACGCGCCGGTGACCATGTTGCGGGTATATTGCTCGTGGCCGGGGGTGTCGGCGACGATGAACTTGCGTTTCTCGGTGGCGAAGAAACGGTAGGCGACGTCGATCGTGATCCCCTGCTCGCGCTCGGCCGCGAGGCCGTCGACGAGGAGGGCGAAGTCGATCTCGCCGCCCTGGGTGCCGACGCGCCTCGAATCGCTTTCGAGCGCGGCGAGCTGGTCCTCGAAGATCATCTTCGAATCGTAGAGCAGCCGGCCGATCAGCGTCGACTTGCCGTCGTCGACGCTGCCGCAGGTGATGAAACGAAGCAGAGTCTTGTGCCGATGCTGCGCGAGATAGGCGTCGATGTCGTCGGCGATCAGCGCGTCGGTCCGGTAGACCGGATCGGCGGTGGCGGGCTCGGCGAGCGTCGCCATCAGAAGTACCCTTCCTGCTTCTTCTTCTCCATGCTCGCGTCGCCGGCGTCCCTGTCGATGACGCGGCCCTGCCGCTCGGAGGTCGTCGTCAGCAGCATCTCCTGGATCACCTCGGACAGGGTCGCCGCCTCGCTCTCGATCGCGCCGGTCAGCGGGAAACAGCCCAAGGTGCGGAAACGGATCGAGCGCTCGACGATCTCGGGCCGGTACCCCATGACCCTTTCCAGCCGTTCGACGTCGTCGGCCATGAACAGCTGCCCGTCGTGGACGTAGGTCGGGCGCTTGGCCGAGAAATAGAGCGGGACGATCGGAATGTCGTTCAGTTGGATGTACTGCCAGATGTCGAGCTCGGTCCAGTTCGAGATCGGGAACACGCGGATGCTCTCGCCCTTCGCCTTGCGCGCGTTGTACAGGTTCCACAGCTCGGGCCGCTGGTTCTTCGGGTCCCAGCCGTGGCTCGCCGTGCGGAACGAGAAGATGCGCTCCTTCGCCCGGCTCTTCTCCTCGTCGCGCCGCGCCCCGCCGAACGCCGCGTCGAAGCCGTACTTGTCGAGCGCCTGCTTCAACCCCTCGGTCTTCCACATGTCGGTATGGAGGGGGCCGTGGTCGAACGGGTTGATGCCGCGCGCCGCCGCGTCGGGGTTCTGGTAGACGAGCAGCTCCATGCCGGCGTCGCGCGCCGCGGTCTCCCGCAGCTCGTACATCGCCTTGAACTTCCACGTCGTGTCGACATGGAGCAGCGGGAACGGCGGCGGCGACGGGAAGAACGCCTTCCGCGCGAGATGGAGCATTACGGCCGAATCCTTGCCGACCGAATAGAGCATCACCGGGCGCTCGACCTCGGCGACGACCTCACGCATGATATGAATGCTCTCCGCCTCGAGCCGCTCGAGGTGAGTCAGGCCGGCGCGGGACGAGGCTGCGGTCATGATCCTCCCACTGGATGACGCGCGCTTCGTCGCACGTCGCCGATCGCGTTCCAACAACGAGACGGGCGTTCGTGTATAGAAGTATCTCGCGCCCCTGCTAAAGCGTGATCCGGGGAGAGACGCCGATGACCGACGCGAGTCCGGGCAGTGACGCCGCCGCGACCGCCGCGCGGCTCGAATATTGCTGGGCCAGCCCTGAGTTCCTCGATCGGCACCCGAAGCGCATCCCGCCGTCGCAGCGGCGGCAGGAGCAGGCATGAGCGACGCGTCGCCCTTCATCGTCGGCCTCGGCGGCACCGGCCGCCCGGGCAGCTCGTCGGAGCGGGTGCTGCGCCACGTCCTCGCCGCGTGCGAGCGCGAGGGCGCGACGACCGAGCTGTTCGACGGCGCGGCGCTCGACATGCCGATGTACGCGTTCGGGACCGAGCGGACCGACAAGGCGACGGCGCTGATCGCCGCGCTGCGCCGCGCCGACGGCGTCGTCATTGCGTCGCCGGGCTACCACGGCTCGGTCTCCGGACTGATCAAGAACGCGCTCGACTATACCGAGGACATGGCCAAGGACCCACTCGTCTATTTCGAAGGGCGTGCGGTCGGGCTGATCGCGGTCGCCGCCGGGTGGCAGGCGACGGGGACGACGCTGGCGACGCTGCGCGCGATCACGCATGCGCTGCGCGGTTGGCCGACACCGATGGCGGTCGCGGTCAACTCGGTCCTGCCGATCTTCGCCGACGACGGGAGCGTGTCCGACGCCGGCATCACCGCGCAGCTCGACGTCCTCGCCGCGCAGGTCGTCGGCTTCGCCCGGATGCGCGCGCTCGACGACCTCGCCCGCGCGTCGGCCGCCGCCGAGCGCGCCGCCGGCGACAGCTAGTCGGTGATCCCTTTCGGCGGTGGCATCAGGCCACCATCGGCGACCGCGTGGCCGATAGCGCCTCGTCCTTCTCGGCGTCCCTGAAGTGGATCGCGACCATGATGTCCTCGGGCTTGACGTGCTCGCCGCCGTCCTGGTTCGACGTGGCTGCCGGCGACGAAGCGGACGCAGCGGTTGTCGACCGTTGCTCGGCGCCGGCGCGATCCGGGTGTTCGGCCCAACCAGCGGCTCGATCGGAAAATGCTCGGCGTCGCGGTGGAAGTTGACCCGGCCGTCAGCAGCGCGCGCGGGGGGACAGCGCCGACGTTCTTGAGCATGTACTGCTTGGCATGGGCGACGGTACCGCCGTGATCA
>CAHJWT010000225.1 GCA_903643075.1 Sphingomonadaceae bacterium
TGATGGTCGCCGGCTTCGGCCTCGTCGGCGTCGCCGCCCGCCGCCGCCGCGCTTCCGTCGCCGCCTGCTAGAGACGCCACCGCCGCGAACGTCCGCCGCTGGGCCGTCCCGGCGGCGGCGTGTCGGGGCGGTGCGGGGCGCTTGCATCGTGGGCCGACGGACGCATGGTGGCGCGACGGGAGGTGCCGCGATGAGTCCAGTTGAGCGGACGGCAACGTGACCGCGGCGGTCTTCGGCCTGATGCCCGATGGCCGGCCGGTGCCGGCGGTGACGATTGCCGACGCGCGCGGCGTGACGGCAACGGTGATCGCGTGGGGGGCGACGCTCCAATCGCTCGTCGTCCCCGGCCGCGACGGCCCGGCCGACGTCGTCCTCGGCCACGCGACGCTGGGCGAGTATCTCGCCCACCCGCAGTATTTCGGCGCGGCGGTCGGCCGCTACGCCAACCGCATCGCGCGCGGCCGCTTCACCCTCGACGGCATCGACTACCAGGTGCCGGTCAACGACGGAGCCAACGCCCTCCACGGCGGTCCGGCGGGGTTCGACAAGCGGCTGTGGGACGTCGTCGCGGCGAACGGCGAGGCCGTGACGCTGCGCCACGTCAGTCCCGCCGGCGAGGAAGGTTTTCCCGGTACGCTGACCGTCGACGCGACGTACCGGCTGACCGACGCCGCGCTGACCATCGACTACCGCGCGACGACCGACGCGCCGACGATCGTCAACGTCACCAACCACGCTTACTGGAACCTCGGTGGCGAGGGCTCGGCGGCGGGCGCGATGGGCCACGTCGTGACCATTCCGGCCGGGGACTTCCTGCCGACCGATGCCGGCGCGATCCCGACCGGCGAGGTGCGGCCGGTGGCGGGCACGCCGTTCGATTTCCGCACGCCGCGCACGGTCGGTGATCGCGTCCGCAACGCGCGCGACGCGCAGATCGCCCTCGGCCGTGGCTACGACCATTGCTGGGTGATCGAACGCGAGGTCACGCCGGACCTCCACCCGATGGCGACCGCGGTCGACCCGGCGTCGGGGCGCGGCTTCGAGCTATGGTCGAACCAGCCGGGAGTGCAGTTCTATTCGGGCAACTTCCTCGACGGCACGACACGAGGGAAGGGCGGGCAACTCTGCCGCGCCGGCGACGCGGTGGTATTCGAGCCGCAGGTGTTCCCCGATACGCCCAACCAGCCGGCGTTCGGCTCGGCGCGGCTCGACCCCGGCGAAGTCTACCGGAATGTGATCGAGTATCGGCTGCACTGGTGACGAGATCCTCCCCGCTCAGCGGGAGAATCGCCCGGCTACCGCGCTCCGCTGACGATCACCGTCACCGCGCGACGGTTCTGGGCGTAGGCGCTCTCGTCGCTGCCGTCGGCGACCGGGCGTTCCTTGCCGTAGCTGATCGTCGCGATGCGGGCGACGCTGACCCCTTGCGCCGCAAGGAAGTTCTTCGCCGCGCTCGCCCGGCGGTCGCCGAGAGCGAGATTGTATTCGCGCGTCCCGCGTTCGTCGGTGTGGCCTTCGACCGTGACCTTGACCGCCGGATAGCGCGCCAGCCACTCGGCCTGCTTGCCGAGGATCGCCTTCGCCGTGTCGTCGACCTCGTAGCTGTCATAGGCGAACAGGACGGTGTCGCCGCCGCTCGTCTCTTTGAAGTCGGCGACCGAACCGGGGATCGAGCGGGTGCCGACCGTCCCTGTCGAATCGCCCTGGATCGGCACGCCGCCCGAATTTGGCTGGATCGGCGCCCCGGCGGGCGGCGGCGCGGGGGGCAGCGCCTTTTTCTTCGCGCACGCGCCGAGCCCGACGAGGACGGCGATCATCGCCACGGTGGCGGCCCGGTGCTGCATGACGATACCCTTTCGTTAGTGGAACGACGTTAGCGTTACGGCAACAACGGCGACCACGCGGGGTCGGACGCATCGAGCGGCGTTTTTATTGTCCGCTCGTTCGCCCCCGACAGGTCGACCGAGTGGAGGTCGACGCGGCCCGACCGGCCTGCGGCGGTGCGGAAGAACATGATCACGCGGCCGTTCGGCGACCACGTCGGCCCCTCGTCCTGATAGGCGTTGGTCAGCACGCGCTCGCCCGAGCCGTCGGGGCGCATGACGGCGATGCGGAACTTGCCGGGGGTCAGCCGGGTGAAGGCGATCAGGTCGCCGCGCGGCGACCACACCGGGGTGCCGGCGCGACCCTCGCCGAAGCTGATCCGCCGCTGGTCGCTGCCGTCGGCATTCATCACGTAGACCTGCTGGCCGCCGCCGCGGTCGCTCTCGAACACGATCTTCGACCCGTCGGGCGAATAGCTCGGCGCGGTCGAGATGCCGGGGCCGCGGGTCAGCCGCGTCACCGTGCGGCTGGCGACGTCGAGCTTGTAGATGTCGGTCGTGCCGTTCTGGCTGATCGAGTAGACCAGCGTCGACCCGTCGGGGGAGAAGCGCGGCGCGGAGCTCATGTTGGTCGTGTCGCCGACCGCCTCCTGCCGCCCCGACCCGATCGTGTAGAGCCAGATGCGCGGCCGGTTGTCGGCGAAGCTCATGTACGTCAGCGTCTGCTGGTTCGGCGCGAAGCGCGGGGTGAGCACCAGGTTCTGCCCGTTGGTCAGGAAGCGGTGATTCGCCCCGTCCTGGTCCATCACCGCGAGGCGCTTGATCCGCCTGGTCTTCGGCCCGGTCTCCGAGACGTAGACGATCCGGCTGTCGAAATAGCCGGTTTCGCCGGTCAGCCGCGAATAGACGAGGTCGGCACACTTGTGCGCGGCGCGGCGCCAGTTGGCCGCGGTGGTGACGAAGCCCTGTCGCGCCAGCTCCTCGGTCGACACCGCGTCGTAGGCGTAGCAGCCGACGGTGATGTTGCCGTCGGCCCCGGCGGTGACGTTGCCGGTGATCAGCGCCTGTGCGCCGAGCCCGGTCCACGCGGCGAAGCGCGGCGCGGTGACGTCGGCCGGCGCGACCGCCGCGCCTGCCGTGTCGACTGGACGGAACAACCCCGACGACGCGAGGTCGGCGGCGACGACGCCGGCGACCTGGCTGCCGAGCGCGGCCGTCGTTCCCGCGGCGGTGGCGGCGTCGGCGGCGGCGGGAAAGGCGGGGACGGCGACGGGCAGTGGGGACGCGGTCCCGCTGTTGATGTCGACGCGGATGACCGCCGCGGCGGGAGCGGCGGCGAGGAGGAGGGCGGCGAGGGCGGGGATACGCATGGGGGGTGTTTAGCCGCTGTGGCGGGGGTCCGGCTACCCCTCCCCTTCGGGGGAAGGGAGGCTAGAAATTGCTCGGGTCGAAGTTGATCTCGACCGCCTTCCACTGGTCGTACTGGTCGGCGGGCAGCTTGAGCGGGGCGCAGCGGAGCACCGCGCGTGCCGCCGCCTCGGCGAAGGCGCGGGCATAGGCGGCGTTGGCCGCGGTCACCCCGGTCTGTCCGACGACGCCCGGCCGTCCGGCGATCGACCCGTCGCGGTTGATCGCCAGGTGGAGCAGAGCGGTGACTTTGCCCGACGCCCCGCCGCCGACCGGCAGCGTCCAGCACGGCGTCACCTGCGCCTTGATCGCCGCCGCGAGCGCGGCGGCGACGCGCGGGTCGCCGCGCTTTGGCGTCGCCGCCGCCCTGGGCAGCGCGGCGTCAAGGGATTTGGTCAGCGCGGCGGTGTCCAGCGGCTTGGCCTTCGGCAGGTCGGCGTCGAGCGACTTCGCGAGCGCCTTGGTGTCGAGCGGCTTCGGCTTCGGCGCGGCCTTGTCGAGGAGCCTCGACAGCGCGGCCGTGTCGAGCGGCTTCGGCTCGGGCCTCAGTTTTTCCGGCTTGGCCTTCTCCGGCTTCGCTTTCTCGGGCGGGGCCGCCTCGTCGACCGGCTTCGGCGGCGGGGTCTCGGCCTTCGGCAGCGGCGCGGCCTCGGGTGTCGGCGCGGGCTCGGGCGGGGTCGG
>CAHJWT010000226.1 GCA_903643075.1 Sphingomonadaceae bacterium
GCGGCGCATCCCGCCGCTGGCGCTCGCCGTCTGGCGAGGCGATCGGCACGCCACCCCGGCTGCCGCCCGGTCGTCCTCGCTGGCGGCATAACCGGCGTCCCGCGATAGGTCGAACAATCGCCCCCGGCGGCTTGCACCGACGGGCGGATGTCGCGGCGGCATGCGCCGTTGCGCCACCGGCAATAAGCCGGTAGCCGATAAATCGGGCAGGGGAGCGCGGCTTGAACGGGACGACCGACCGTATCGGCACCGCATCGGCCGTGCCCACCGATCATTTCCGCGCGCTCGACGGGTTGCGCGGCGCGGCGGCCGTCGTGGTCATGCTGTCGCATTCGGCCTATGTCGCGTCCCAGACGACGCACTGGCCGCATTGGGTCAACGCGGGCCTCCTCGCCCTGTGCAACGGCGGCCACCCCGCCGTCATTCTGTTCTTCGCGCTGAGCGGATTCGTCCTCTACCTCGGATTCGTCCGCAATCCCGGTAGTACGTATCCGGCCTTCATCGTGCGACGCGCGTGGCGCATCTTCCCGGAGATGCTCGCGGCGCTCGCCTTCTCCGTCGCGGCCCACGGACTGATGCCTCCACAGCCCGAACCGAAGCTGGGCGTCTACGCGGCGTCGGCGTGGATTACGGGCATCGATCCGGTGACCGTCGTCCGCAATGCACTGATGCTGGGGGTGCGTCCCACCGATTTCGCCTTGAACCGGGTTGTATGGAGCCTCGCCGTCGAAATGCGATTCTCGCTGCTTCTGCCGCTACTCGCGCTCATCTGTGTTCGGCGCGGGGGGGGGGGGGGGGGGGGGACGCCTGTGGGTGGTGGCGCTGTCGCTCGCGGCATACGGTTCAGTGATTGTGTTGTTCCGACAGACGGCATTTCGCCCGGTCTATACCGGCTTGACGGTGCCGGGAACGATCGGCCTGACGCTCTATTATTTTCCCGCCTTCGGCTTCGGCGTCGCTGCGGCCGACCTTCTGCTCGCGCGTCGTCGCGCGGGGCCGCCGTTACCGCCCTACGCCATGACGGGGTTGGCGCTGGTCGCGCTGGCCGCCGCCAAGGTCAGTGGCGCGGGCGACTTCGGGTGGGCGATCGCCTTCACCATCCTGATCTTTGCCGTCTGCCAGCCAGGCCCATTGGGTGCCCTGGCCCGTCTGCCGGTGGCGCAGTTCTTCGGCCGAATCTCGTACAGCCTATATCTGATCCACGTGCCGATCCTGCTGACGATCGTCTACGGGCTGTATCCCCGTCACTCGCCGCTGGTCGGCGCGATCGCCGGACCGGTCGTGGCGACCGGCGCGGCGATGCTCATGTTCCGCTATATCGAGCTGCCGGGCATCGCCGTCGGTCGCTGGCTCGCCGGCCGTATGCGGTCGTCCCAGATGACCGGTGCGCCGTCACGATCAACGACCTGATCGGCCGCATTCGACCGCCAACGCCACCGCCTCACACGTCGAGAAAGCTCCGCATCTTGCGCGACCGCGACGGGTGCTTGAGCTTCCTGAGCGCCTTCGCCTCGATCTGGCGGATGCGTTCGCGGGTGACGCTGAACTGCTGGCCGACCTCCTCGAGGGTATGGTCGGTGTTCATGCCGATGCCGAAGCGCATCCGCAGCACGCGCTCCTCGCGCGGGGTCAGCGAGGCGAGAACGCGCGTCACCGTCTCCTTGAGGTTGGCGTGGATCGCCGCGTCGACCGGGATGACCGCGTTCTTGTCCTCGATGAAGTCGCCGAGGTGGCTGTCCTCCTCGTCGCCGATCGGCGTCTCGAGGCTGATCGGCTCCTTGGCGATCTTCATCACCTTGCGGACTTTCTCGAGCGGCATCGACAGCCGCTCGGCCAGCTCCTCGGGGGTCGGCTCGCGGCCGATCTCGTGGAGGATCTGGCGGCTGGTGCGGACCAGCTTGTTGATCGTCTCGATCATGTGGACCGGGATGCGGATCGTCCGCGCCTGATCGGCGATGCTGCGCGTGATCGCCTGGCGGATCCACCACGTCGCATAGGTCGAGAACTTGTACCCGCGGCGATACTCGAACTTGTCGACCGCCTTCATCAGGCCGATGTTGCCTTCCTGAATTAAATCAAGGAATTGCAGCCCACGGTTGGTGTACTTCTTCGCAATGGAAATGACGAGGCGCAGGTTCGCCTCGACCATCTCCTTCTTGGCGATCCGCGCCTCGCGCTCGCCCTTCTGGACCATGTTGACGATGCGGCGGAACTCGCCGAGGTCAACCCCGGTCGCCTCGGCGATGTCGGCGATCTCGACGCGCACCTCCTCGACCGGCCGCGCCTCGGCAACGGCGAACGCGCCGAAGCGCTTGTCGATCGGCGCGACCCGCGCCAGCCAGCCGGCGTCGAGCTCGTGCCCCATATACTCGTCGAGGAACGCCTTGCGGTTGATCTTGTGGCGGTCGGCGAGGCGCATCATCTGCCCGCCCAGCGTCAGCAGGCGGCGGTTGTAGCCGTAGAGCTGATCGACGAGGAACTCGATCTTGTTGTTGTTGAAGTGGATCGACTGGACCCCGGCGGTCAGCTCCTCGCGCAGCTTCTGGTACTTGCGCTCGTCGCCGGCGGGATAGGCCGCATTGGCGCGGAACGCCGACAGGCGCGCATCCTGCAGCTTCTGGAACTTGGCGTGGGTCGCGGTGATCTCGGCGAACTTGGCGAGCGCGTCGGGCTTGAGCAACTCCTCCATCGCGGCGAGCGACAGCGTGTTGTCCTCGTCGTCGTCGTCGGGGATCGCGGGGACGCCGTCGGGACGGACGCGGCCGGTGAACGCCGGCTCCTCGTCTTCCTCGGCGTCGGCCGGGGCGGAGACGATGTCGGGCTCGCCGTCCTCCTTGTAAGCGACGGTCGGCAGCTCGGTGCCGGTCGTCGCCGCCGCGCCTTCGGCCTCCGCCGGCGGCTTGACCAGCATCGCGTCGAGATCGAGGATCTCGCGCAGCTGCATCCGGCCCTCGTTGAGCGCGTCGGACCAGTCGATCATCGCGGTGAAGGTCATTGGCGATTCGCACAGGCCGGCGATCATCGTGTTGCGCCCGGCCTCGATCCGCTTGGCGATCGCGATCTCGCCCTCGCGGCTGAGCAGTTCGACCGCACCCATCTCGCGCAGGTACATGCGGACGGGATCGTCGGTCCGGTCGAGCGGCGCGGCCTTGGCCACGACCGGCGCGGCGACGGCGGGATCGGCCTCCTCGGCCGGCTCTTCGTCCTCGTCGTCGGCGGCGGCGCGCGGCGCCTCGGTGCCCTCCTCGGCGGGCTCGTCGTTCTCGATGAGGTTGATCCCCATCTCGCTCAATGCCGCCATCACGTCCTCGATCTGGTCGGACGTGACCTGCGGCAGCGCGTCGTTGAGCTCGTCGTAGGTGATGTAGCCGCGCTTCTTCGCGCGCGCGATCAGCTTCTTGATCGACGCCTCGTTGAGGTCGAGGAGGGGTGCGCCGTCGGTCTCGGGCTTGGTCAGCGTGTCGTCGCCGCTCCCGTTCGTCTTTGCCATCAAGCAGGTCCAATCAACTTGAGTCGCAAGCGACTCGGGCGGGCGGTGGAGCCGCTTACTCGGATCGCGCGACGATTCCAATCGCCTCGCCGTGTTCGCTATCGGACAATTCGGCGCGGACGCGATGGTTGCGGCGAACGGCGGCGAAATCGGCTTCGGCCATGCTCACCCGGAAATGGGCATTCGTCGCGGCGATGTCATCCCCCATGCGCACGTCGGCGAGCAAGGCATCGAGAAACCTGAGGAACTGGTCGCGCGCCGCGTCGTCGAGCGGCCCCCGGCGCATGAAGGCGAGGTTGCCGACGCCCGGGGCATAGCCGGCGAGGGCCGCGTCGGCAGCGGCGGCGGCGCGGGCGGGTAGCGCGGCGCGGAGTTCGGAGGCGGTGATATC
>CAHJWT010000227.1 GCA_903643075.1 Sphingomonadaceae bacterium
CCCGCGCCACACCGCGCGCGCCGCCGCCGGCCAGCGTAGCGGGTTGCCGCCGATCACCGCCGACGCGACCACGTGGGCAGCGACGCCGTCGAACAGGCCGGGGAAGCGCAGGCCCCGCGCGTCGGTCATCAGCGTCACGCGGTGACCGCGCGACCGCAGCTCGCCGGCGAGAACGCTCGCCGGCACCATGTGCCCGCCGGTGCCGCCGGCGGCGACGACATAGTGCCCGCTCACGTGACCCGCGCCGCGTACGGCGACGCCTTGAGGTACGGATTGCGCCGGGTCAGCGCGAGGAGCAGCCCCATGCCGAGCGACAGCGCGAGGAACGACGACCCGCCGTGGCTGACGAACGGCAGCGTCATCCCCTTCGACGGCAGCAGCGCGAGGTTGACCGCCATGTTGATCGCCGCCTGCAGCCCGAACTGGATCGCGAGACCGCCGGCGGCGAGGAAGACGAACGGCTCCTCCTCGTCGAGCAACTGGAGCAGCACCCGGACGACGATCGCGAGATAGAGCACGGCGAGCATGAAGCACGCGATCGCGCCGAACTCCTCGCCGATGACCGAGAAGATATAGTCGGTCTGCGCCTCGGGCAGGCGGAACTTCATCTGCCCCTCGCCGGGCCCCGCGCCGAACAGCCCGCCGGCCTTGAAGCAGTCGAGCGCACGGTCGATCTGGTAGGTGTCGCCGGTCCCCTTGACGAAGTGGTCGATCCGCTCGGCGACGTGGGTCGACGTCAGATAGGCGACCCCCAGCCCCCCGACCGCGAGGCAGGCGAGCCCGCCGACGACGAGGATACTCATGCCGGCGAGCGTCGCCTGCGTCAGCCACACCGCGGCGAACAGCGCGGTCTGGCCGAAGTCGGGCTGCTTGACGAGCAGCCCGGCGATGACGACGAGGAGGCCGAACGACAGCGGCATCGTCGGCAGGCTGGCGTCGTCGAAGCGCGCCGCGAGCAGCCACGCCGTCGTGACGATGAACATCGGCTTGAGGAACTCCGACGGCTGGAGCTGGAAGCCCGGCAGGTTGACCCAGCGGACCGCGCCGTTGACCTCGGCCCCGACGAACGGGACGGCGAACAGCAGGAGGAGGAAGACGACGGTGCCGCCGATCGCGACGCGCTTGGCCCAGACGACCGGCAGCATCGACGTCGCCAGCATCACCGGCACCCCGGCAAGCACCCACAGGATCTGGCGCTTCAGATAGAACAGCTCGCCGACGTGGACGCTGCCGCCCGAATAGCGGTGCGCGGCGACCGGCGACGCCGCGGCGACGGCGACGATGCCGAGGCCGATCAGCAGCAGGACGAGGGCGAGGAGCGGCTTGTCGATCGTCCAGAACCAGCGGCCGACGAGCGTGCGGTCATTCCGCGACAGATGCTTCATAATTCCCCCACGGCGGCCCGGAACGCCGCCCCGCGCGCGGCGTAATCGGTGAACTGGTCGTAGCTCGCGCATGCCGGCGACAGCAGTACGGTGTCGCCCGGCACCGCGGCGGCGGCGGCGAGCGCGACGGCGCGTTCGAGCGTTACCGCCGTCTCGACCAGTGCGCGGCCGGCGAGCAGCCGCGCGAACAGCGGCGCGGCGTCGCCGATCAGGTACGCCGCGGCGACGTGGCCGAGGTAGGGCAGGCACGCGTCGAGGTCGTCGGTCTTGGCGAGACCGCCGGCGATCCAATGGATGCGGTCGAAGGCGGCGAGTGCGGGCGCGGTCGACGTCGGGTTGGTCGCCTTGCTGTCGTTGACGTAGGCGACGCCGCCGACCTCGGCGACGCGCTCCATCCGGTGCGGCAGGCCGGGGTAGGTTTCGAGCCCGTCGGCGATCTCGGCGTCGTCGAAGCCGAGCAGGCGACACGCGGCGATCGCGCACGCCGCGTTCTGCGCGTTGTGCGGCCCCTGGAGGTTCGGCCAGCCGCGCTGCCCGCCGACGCGGTCGCCGGCGACGGCGATGACGTGGCCCTCGCGGCCCGGCGCGAGGCTCAGGTCGTCGGCGATGGCGCGGGTGTAATCGTCGTCGACGGCGATCACCGCGTAGCGCCCCGGCCGCTGCATCGCGAACAGCCGCTCCTTGGCGGCGACGTAGGCGGCCATGGTGCCGTGGCGGTCGAGGTGGTCGGGGGTGATGTTGAGGAGGACGGCAACGTCGCAGTCGAGGGAGAAGGTCAGGTCGAGTTGAAAGCTCGACAGCTCGAGGACGTAGACGCCGCCATCGAGCAACGGCGCCTCGCCGAGGATCGGCGCCCCGATGTTGCCGCCGAGCCGCGCCGGGACGCCCGCCGCGACGCAGACGTGGTGGATCAGCGCGGCGGTGGTCGACTTGCCGTTGGTACCCGTCACCCCGACGACGCGGTGCGGCGGCAGCCCGGCGCGCGCCTCGGCGAACAGCTCGATGTCGCCGATGACGGGGATGCCGGCGGCGATCGCGCGGGAGAAGACCGGGTTGTCGTGCGGCACGCCTGGCGAGACGACGAGCGCGGCGAGGCCGGTCAGGTCGGCGGTATGGAGATCGGTGACCTCGCCGCCGCCGAACGCCGCGCGCGCCGCCGCGCCGTCGTCCCACGCGAGGACACGGCCGCCGCTCGCCTCTATGCTGGCGACGACCGAGCGGCCCGTGCGGGCGAGGCCGAAGACGCCGTAGGTCTTGCCGGCCCAGAGGGCGGAGGTGATCACCGCAGCTTCAACGTCGCCAGCCCCGCCAGCGCGAGCACCAGCGACACGATCCAGAAGCGGATGACGACCGTCGACTCGCTCCACCCGAGCTGCTCGTAATGGTGATGCAGTGGGGCCATCCGGAACACGCGCTTGCCCGTCATCTTGAAGCTCGCAACCTGGACGATGACGCTGACCGTCTCGAGGACGAACAGTCCGCCGATCAGGAGCAGGACGATCTCGTGGTTGGTGACGACCGCGATCGTTCCCAGCGCGCCGCCGAGCGCGAGCGACCCCGTGTCGCCCATGAACACCGCCGCCGGCGGCGCATTGAACCACAGGAAGCCGAGGCACGCCCCGATCAGCGCGCCGACGAACACCGCAAGCTCGCCCGACCCGGCGACGTGGTGGATGCCGAGGTAGTCGGCGAAGCGGATATTCCCGGCAAGGTAGGCAATCACGCCGAGGCTTAGCGCCGCGATGATCACCGGCATCGTCGCCAGCCCGTCGAGCCCGTCGGTCAGGTTGACGGCATTGCCCATCCCCGCGACGATGAACGCGCCGAACAAAATGTAGCCGACGCCGAGGTACAGCCCCGCGTCCTTGAGGAACGGCAGGTAGAGCGTGTAGCCGGTGCGGGTCGCGACGTACCACACCGCGACGCCCGCGATGGCGAACTCGGCGAGCAATCGCGCCCGCCCCGAGACGCCCTTGGCCGAGCGCTTCACCACCTTGTCCCAGTCGTCGAGGAAGCCGATCGCGCCGAAGCCGAGCGTGACGAGCAGGCACGCCCAGGTGAAGCCGTTCGACACGTCCATCCACAGCAGCGTGCTGACCGTCATCGACACGAGGATGAGGAGGCCGCCCATCGTCGGCGTCCCCTTCTTGGTCAGCAAGTGCGACGCCGGGCCGTCGCTGCGGATCGGCTGGCCCTTGCCCTGCTTGGTCCGGAGCCACGCGATGAAGCGCGGCCCGACCCACAGCGCGATGACGAGCGCGGTCAGCACCGCCGCGCCGCTGCGGAAGGTGATGTAGCGGAACAGGTTGAGGACGCCCTCGAAGTGCGTCATCCGGGCGAGAACGAAGATCATGCCGCCGCCCCTTGCCGCTCGGCGACGCCTTCGGACGCCTGCAGACCGGCGACGACGCGCGCCAGCCCGACCGAGTTCGACCCCTTGACCAGCAGCACGTCGCCCGCGGCGAGGCGCGTCGCGGCGAGCGCGGCGGCGGCGTC
>CAHJWT010000228.1 GCA_903643075.1 Sphingomonadaceae bacterium
CGGCGCGCCACGCCTCGACGACGACCGCGCCGAGGTCGGCGCACGCCGCGGCATCGGCGGCGACGCGCAGGGTGGCGAGCATGTCGGCGGTATGGACGACGATCACCGCCGCCGGGTCGAGCCCGAGCCCAGCGAGGCCGTCGCCGTGGAGCCGGCCGAAGGTCGCGACGCAGCGATCGTCGCGGACGACCACGATCGGCCGCGTGTCGGCCGCGCGCCGGGCGACGAGCAGGCCGAAGCCGATCGCCGCAGCGGCGTGGTCGCTCGCCGCGTAGACATCGTGGAGCGCCGCGCGGACCAGCCCGGTCCGCAACCGCTGATCCGCCGCCACGGCGCCGAGCACCAACGTCAAATCGGCAAGAGCAGGATTGTTCATGATCTGTTCTATAATCGACGCGATAGCCGACGAGTCAAGCGACGGAATCGATGTCGAACGTTCGACGGTCGCCGCGCAGCGCGCGACCACAATCGCAAAGCGGGCAAAGCGGCTGGATAGGAAATGGTGCAGCCGGAGGGATTCGAACCCCCGACCCCTGCCTTCGGAGGGCAGTGCTCTATCCAGCTGAGCTACGGCTGCGTTCGCGATCGTCTAGCAGGGCGCGGCACCCCGCGCCAGCCAGCTATTTGGGCGGGCCGAGCGGCGTGAAGGCGCCGAGGCCGCAACTCGCGCCGGTACGCGGACCGCCGCCCTGGAGGATGACGGTGATGATGTCGACCGCACACAGCCGGCTTAGCGACGTCGAATAGGTGAACGCCTTCTCGAATCCCAGCTGCGGGCAGGCGTTGGGCAAGGTGTTGCGCAACACCAGGCGGTTGGCGAGGTAGAAATCGATCGTCCGGTCGTCGACGACGCGCGCCTCGCGGATGCGGCTGAGTTCGACGCACGACTGTGCCTCGGTCGCCGCCGGTCGCGGCGGGATGGCGGTCGCCGTCGCCACCGGCGGCCTGGTCGAGGTCGAACCACCGCACCCGGCCACCGCTACGGCCAGCGCGACCCACGGCCACCGCGTCATCCGACCTCCCCCGCCAAAATACGAAGCGACGCACCTGGATACGACGACGCCACCAATAAGCAACCGCCATGGAACCCGTCGTTAATCCTCGACCACCGGGCCGTCCGCCGTCGGGGAGGTCTTCGTCTCATACGCGCAGAGATCGCAAACGATGCACTGCGGGCACCGCGGCCGCCGCGCGATGCAGACGTAGCGGCCGTGGAGGAGGAGCAGGTGATGCGCGGCCCGGCGGTACGCCGGCGGCACGACCGCCATCAGTCCGTCCTCGACCGCGCGCGGCGTCCGGCCCGGCGCGAGGCCGGTGCGGTTGGCGACGCGGAAGATATGGGTGTCGACGGCGAGCGTCTCCTCGCCGAAGATCTCGTTCAGGACGACGTTCGCCGTCTTGCGCCCGACGCCGGGGAGCGCCTCGAGCGCGGCGCGGTCGGCGGGAACCTCGCCGCCATGGTCGGCGAGGAGGGCGGCGCTGAGCGCGAGGACGTTGCGCGCCTTGGTGTTGAACAGCCCGATCGTCTTGATCCGGTCGCGGATGCCGTCCTCGCCGAGCGCGACCATTGCCGCCGCGTCGGGCGCGGCGGCGAACAGCCCCCGGGTCGCGCGGTTGACCCCGGCGTCGGTCGCCTGCGCCGACAGGACGACCGCGACGAGCAGCGTGAACGGCGTCGTATAGTCGAGCTCGGTCGCCGGCGGCGGCCCGTCGGCGGCGAGGCGCGCGAAGAAGGTGTCGACGTCGGCCGGCGTCATCGGTCGGTCATGGACGCCGAGGTGCCGGCAGGCAACGTCGGTCGCTCATCCCGCCGCGCGATACCGTTCGCGCAGGTGCTCGAGGGGGACCATGCCGTCCTCGACGTGCCAGAAGGTCCAGCCGTTGCAGCTCGGCGCATTCTGCGCCGCCGCGCCGCACTGGTGGATCGACCCGCTGAGCGGCTGCGTCCCGGCAAGGTCGACGCTGCCGTCGGCGCGGACGCGGGCGCGGTGACGGCGGCGGACGTCGGTCAGGTAGGCGCCCGGGCGGATCATGCCCGTCTCGACCAGCGCGCCGAAGGCGACGCGCGGCATCGCGCGCTTGGACTCGGTGACCGCCATGTCGCCGCCCGACAGCGGCAGCAGTCCGGCGATGCGCCGCTCGGCGACCGCGACGTAGGCCGGCTCGCGCTCGATGCCGAGCCAGCGGCGGCCGAGCAGCTTGGCTACCGCGCCGGTGGTCCCCGTGCCGAAGAACGGGTCGAGGACGATGTAGCCGGGCCCGGTGCACGCGAGGAGGATGCGGTAGAGCAGCGCCTCGGGCTTCTGCGTCGGATGCGCCTTGACCCCGCCGACCTTGATCCGCTCGTTCCCCGTGCAGATCGGCAGCCACCAGTCGGAGCGCATCTGCAGCTCCTCGTTCAGCGCCTTCATCGCGTGGTAGTTGAACGTGTAGCGCGCGCTCTCCGACTTGGCGCACCAGATCAAAGTCTCGTGGGCGTTGGTGAAGCGGGTGCCCTTGAAGTTAGGCATCGGGTTCGCCTTGCGCCAGACGATGTCGTTCAGCACCCAGAAGCCCGCGTCCTGGAGCGCGACGCCGACGCGGAAGATGTTGTGATAGCTGCCGATCGTCCAGATCGACCCGTCGTCCCTCAGCACCCGCCGTGCCGCCGCGAGCCATGCCCGGGTAAAGGCATCGTAGGCGGCGAAGCTGTCGAACTTGTCCCAGTCCTGCGTCACCGCGTCGACCTCGCCGCCTTCGGGCCGGTGGAGCGCGTTCGCGAGCTGAAGGTTGTACGGCGGATCGGCGAAGATCAGGTCGACCGACTTCGCCGGCAGCTCGGCCATCGCCGCGATACAGTCGCCGGTGATGATGCGATCCAGTTCCACGCCAGCGCCCCGTTTGCCCGGCACGCGGTGTGAATCCTCGCTGCTATGCCGTCAACGGCTGGCGATTCCAGCCGGTTGCCGCGATGTTCTCGCGGGCAATGTGAAACGCTAGAGGTGGAGTCCACGCCTGTGGATAACCACCAAGACTGGCGTGTTGCCGAAAAGACTCGCTCGCGGATTTCTTAGGCGGCGAACGCTTGCAGTGCCGCATCGACCGGCGCGAAGCCGCGGCGGTGGTGGACGGTCGCGCCGTACCGCGCGAGCCCGGCGAAATGCTCGCGGGTCGAATAGCCCATGTTGGTCGCCCAGCCGTAGCCGGGATGCGTGGGCGCTAGGTCGAGCATGATCCAGTCGCGCGTCACCTTGGCGACGATCGACGCGGCGGCGATCGACAGGCACAGCGCGTCGCCGCCGACGACGGTCTCGGTCGAGTGGCTCCAGCGGGGTTTGCGGTTGCCGTCGACGAGGACGTGGCCCGGCCCGCGCGGCAGGGCGGCGACTGCGCGCTCCATCGCCAGCATCGTCGCCCAGTGGATATTGAGCGTCGCGATCTCGTCGACGCTCGCGATGCCCACCCCGATCTCGGCGCAGTCGCGGAGCATCGCCCGCAGCGCCTCGCGCCGCTCGCGGGTCAGGACCTTCGAATCGTTGAGGCCGTCAGGGTAGCAGTCGGGGTCGAGCACCACCGCGGCGGCGACGACCGGCCCGGCGAGCGGGCCCCGCCCGGCCTCGTCGACCCCCGCGACGATCCCGCCGCGCGCGTTCTCGCGGGTCAGGCAGGGGGTGGGGAGGGGCATGATCCGCTCCATACCCGCGACACGGGTCGCGCGGAAGCGAAGATCCTCCCCGCTCGCGGGGAAGTGGCAGCCGCAGGCTGACGGAGGGGCGGTCGAGCGAGTTGCCTCGGTCCCTCGGCCGACCGCCCCTCCGGCGCTTCGCGCCACCTCCCCGCGAGCGGGGAGGATCATCGACCCAGCACCCACCCA